>NZ_CALLYO010000001.1 GCF_937858865.1 uncultured Amaricoccus sp.
CTATACTTAACATCATGATTTCAAAGAAATTCGTCGGGTTAAAATTTCCTTGACGGGATTTCCGGGGCCGAATCCGCGGGTGCGTGCCGGCCTTCGCGGCGGCGGAGCGGGCGGGTTTGCCAAGCCGCGCGGGGCGGGATAAAAGCGCGTGCCGGCGAGGCGGGAGAGGATCTGCGATGCGGCCAGTCGTGCTCTGCATTCTGGATGGCTGGGGCATCAGCCCGCGGCGCGAGGGCAACGCGGTGGCGCTGGCGGCGACGCCGAACTTCGACCGGATCTGGCAGGACTGCCCGCATGCGACGCTCGCCGCGCATGGCCCCGACGTCGGGCTGCCGGAGGGGCAGATGGGCAACTCCGAGGTCGGCCATACCAACATCGGCGCCGGGCGGGTGGTCTGGATGGACCTGCCGCGCATCGACAATGCCATCGCCGACGGGAGCTTCGCGAAGAACGAGGCGCTCGCGGCCTTCGTCGCGGCGCTGGCCGAGAGCGGCGGGACGGCGCATCTCGCCGGGCTCGCCTCGCCCGGGGGGGTGCATTCGCACCAGCGGCACATCGTCGCCGCGGCCGAGGCGATCGCCGGTGCCGGCGTACCGGTGGCGGTGCACGCCTTCCTCGACGGCCGCGACGTGCCGCCGAAGAGCGCACTCGGGCAGGTCGCCGCGCTCGAGGAGGCGCTGCCCGAAGGGGCGCGCATCGCGACGGTCTCGGGGCGGTTCTATGCGATGGACCGGGACAAGCGCTGGGAGCGCGTGAGCCAAGCGGTCGAGGCCATCCTGCATGCCGAGGGAGAGCGGGCGGAGAGTGCGGGGGCGGCGATCGAGGCGGCCTACGAGCGGGGCGAGACGGACGAGTTCGTGCTGCCGACGGTGATCGGCGACTACCGCGGGGCGGCGGACGGGGACGGGCTCCTCTTCGCCAACTTCCGCGCCGACCGGGCGCGGCAGATCCTCGAGGCGCTGGTCGATCCGAAGTTCGACGGCTTCCAGGTGGTCGGGCGGCCGAAATGGGCGGCGGTGCTCGGCATGGTGCAGTATTCCGAGGCGCTCGACGCGCTGATGCCGGCGATCTTCCCCTCGCTCGACATCGCGAACACGCTCGGCGCCTGGGTGGCGGGCAAGGGACTGAAGCAGTTCCGCGTGGCGGAGACGGAGAAGTATCCGCACGTCACCTTCTTCCTGAACGGCGGGGTGGAGGAGCCGGCCGAGGGCGAGGTGCGCTACATGGCGCCGAGTCCGAAGGTCAGGACCTACGATCTGCAGCCGGAGATGTCGGCGGCGGAGGTGACCGAGCATCTGGTGGCGGCGATCCGCTCGGGCGACTATGCGCTCGTCGTCGTCAACTATGCCAACCCGGACATGGTCGGGCATACCGGCCTGCTCGAGGCGGCGATGAAGGCGGTCGAGGCGGTCGACGCCGGGCTCGGGCAGGTGCTCGCGGCGGTCGGGGAGATGGGCGGCGCGATCCTCGTGACCGCCGACCACGGCAACTGCGAGGTGATGATCGATCCCGAGAGCGGTGGGCCGCACACGGCGCATACGCTGAACCCGGTGCCGGTCGTCCTCGTCGGCGGGCCGGAGGGGGCGCGGCTGCGCGACGGGCGGCTCGCCGATCTCGCCCCGACGCTGCTCGAGCTGATGGGGCTCGAGCCGCCGCCGGAGATGGACGGGCGGAGCCTGATCGTCCGCTGATGCCGCTCGCCCCACGCTCCGCGCTGCTGCTCCTCGCCCTCGCCTGGCCGCTGCCGCTCTTTGCCGCCAGGCTGGCGGCGGGATCGGGCGGCGGGCTGCTCGTAGCGCTCGCCGCGCAGCTCATCGCGCGCCAGC
>NZ_CALLYO010000002.1 GCF_937858865.1 uncultured Amaricoccus sp.
TCTACGTCATCAACAAGACCCAGCGCCGCTTCAAGGCCCGCCAGGGCTGACGGCGGCGCCAGGGCAACCCGGGAAAACCGCGCTCCGGCGCGGTTTTTTTGTGCCGGTGGGCACGCGTGCCCACTTGGTCAACGCATTGAAATCGCTCGATTCAAGGGTCGCTTGTTAACCCGATCTCAACCGAGGTTAACGTGCCGGCACGGGGTTCAGTCGGACTCGTCGCGCGGGAACTCGAGGTCGAGGAAGGCGGTGGCTCCCTCGAGGTCGTGCGGTTGCGCCCGCAGGCCGTGCGAGGCGCCGCGGGTGGTGCCGACCTCGCGGGCGAGGTCGGCGACGAGCCGCGCGAGAAGGGCCGCGGCCGCCTCCGCCGGGGCCTCGCGGGTGACGGCTCCGGTGGCGAGGTCGGCGGTGTCGCCGGGGCCGAGCACGGTGAGGCGGACGCCGCGGGCGACGAAGCTGTCGCTCTGCAGCTCGAGCGCGGTCACGTCGACCTCGACGAGGAGGAAGCCCCTGGCGCCGGTGGCCTGCAGGCGGCTGCCGGCGTGGGAGGCGACGACGGCGCTGTCCTCGAAGACGCCGATGCCGAAGCGCTCGCTCTCCTCGGCGCAGGCGACGACGAGGCGGCCGAGCCGGTTTCCGGAGATGAGGTTCTGGTCGACGATGCCGCCGGAGAAGAGGCCGATCCCCTCCTGGATGACGAGGCCGCGGTGGCCGGTGTCGGAGGAGACGCCGTAGCGCAGCGCCTCCCAGGAGGAGCCGCCGGCGATCATCACGCCCGAGAGCGCGGAGGCGGCGCCGGAGGCGGCGATCAGCACCGCGCCCTGGGCGTGGGCGCGGGCGATGGCGCGCAGGACGGCGCTCTCCTCGCCGCGGTGGAGGAGCGTCTCGACGAGGCGAATCTGGTTGCCGCCGCAGAAGAGGATGCCGCGCAGGCCGGCGATGTCCTCGAGGAGGTCGTGGTTCTGCTCCACGTAGTCGAGGTTGTCGATGGTGACGCCGAGGTCGATGGCGTGCACGCCGTGGCGGGCGAGGAGCGCGAGGTGCTCGGCGGCGGTGCGGGCGGGGTCGGCGGAGGCGGCGGCGAGGACGCCGACGGGGCCGGCGCCGAGGAGGGCGATGGGGGCCTCGAGCATGGCGGGGGCGGCGGTGAGGGGCGAGGAGCCGAGCAGCACGATGCGGGCCTCGGGGTTCGGGGTCATGCCGAAGGTGCGGGCGCGGCTGCCGATGCGGTCGGCGAGGCGGGTGGCACTCAGGTGCTCGCGGGTGATCGAGCAGCGGAAGTCGAGGGCCGACATGCGGAGGCCGCTTTCGGGGGTGGCGATCAGGCCCTTGGAGCGGCGGGGCTGGCGCTCGAGCTCGACGGTGACGTTGATGCCGGAGCGGGCGTCGAAAGCCTCGGCCTGGTCGCGGGTATAGCTCGCGGGGTCGCCGAGGACGAGGCGGGCCATCAGGTCGTAGAGGGTGTAGGCGCCGAAGACGTTGCGGCGGGAGCGGGCCGGGGCGCGGTAGGCGATCTCGCGCTTCCTGACCCGGCGCTTGGCGGCGCCGGGCTGGGGGCGGAAGCGGGCGAGGTCGAGGCCGTCGCCGTCGTCGAGGTAGGAGAGGCGGAAGGCCCCGAGGCCGCCCCGGTGGCGCATGTCGACGAGCATGACGCCGTATTCGCCGCAGACCCGGGCGGTGGTGCCCTCGACGAGGAGCGCGGTGTTCTCGTCGATGCCGAAGCCGCGGCGGACGCCGGC
>NZ_CALLYO010000003.1 GCF_937858865.1 uncultured Amaricoccus sp.
ACGTCCCAGGTGGCGACGCGGAGGGTGTCGGCGGCGGCGGGAAAGGCGAGGAGGACGGTGAGGAGGAGGGCCCGCATGGCGGGACGATGAAGGCCCGGTGGCTAAGGGTTCGTTAACCGGAAGGGGGCGCGCAACTCATGGACAGGGGGTATGCATGAGACAGCAGACGCGCGCCGGCGGGGGCGTCAACCGGCGGCGCGGGCGGAGGCGGCGGCGATGAGGGTGATGAAGCGGCGGGCGCCGGTGCCGAGAGGGCGGTCGTTGCGCCAGACGAGGTCGACCCAGAGGCGGAGCTCGTTGCTCATGTCGGCGAAGGCGATCTCGGCGAGGCGGCCGGCGGCCGCGGAGGGCTCGACGAGGCGGCGGGGGAGGAAGGCCCAGCCGAGGCCGGCCTCGACGAGGAGGAGCGTCGAGAGGTGGCTGTCGGTGTGCCAGACGCTGCGCGAGAGAAGGAGGCGCGGGTCGGCGGCCGCCGCGTCGCGGCCGGTGACGGCGATCTGGCGGGCGACGACGAGGTCGCTGAGGCGCGGGCGGGAAGTGGCGGCGACGAGGGGGTGAGAGGGCGCGGCAACGGCGACGAGCAGCTCCTGGCTGAACTCCTGGAAATCCTCGCGCTCGTCGAGGCGGGGGCGCTCGAAGACGAGCGCGAGGTCGACCTCGCCGGCGTGGAGGCGGCGCATCATCTCGTCCTGCGGGCCGGAGACGACGTCGATCTCGAGCGCGGGGAACTCGGCGGCGAGCGCGGCGAGCGGCGCGCTCCAGGGGACGAGGAGGAGCTCGGCGGCGATGGCGAGCGAGAGGCGGCGCTCGAGGCCGGCGTGGAGGGCGAGGGCGTGCGCCTCGAGCCGGGCGAGGCCGGCGGCGATGGCGCGGACCTGCGGCTCGAGGGCGCGGGCGGCGCCGGTGGGGACCGGTTCGCGGCCGGAGCGGTCGAAGAGGCGGAGGTCGAGCTCGGCCTCGAGGCCGGCGATCGTCATGCTGACGGCGGAGGGGACGCGACCCAGCGCACGGGCGGCGGCGGAGAAGGAGCCGGCGTCGAGGACGGCGAGGAAGGTGCGGACGGTTTCGCTGGTGAAGGCCATCCGTCACCATGGCTGACAGGAGCTGACTGTATCCATCAGCCGGAATGGACTACCTCCGGCGCCGGCACAAGCGAATCAGGATGGAAGCGGTGCAGGGTGTGCTGCGCAGGATCGTCTACGTCTCGCTCTACGAGGGCATCGCCATCCTGGCGACCTCGGCGGGGGTCGCGGGGATCTACGGCGTGAGCGGGGCGCGCGCCGGGGTGCTGGCGGTCGGTTCCTCGACGGTCGCGATGCTGTGGAACTTCGTCTTCAACACGTTCTTCGAGCGGTGGGAGGCGCGCCACCCGGCGGCCGGGCGCAGCTTCGCCCGGCGGGTGGCGCATGCGGCGGGCTTCGAGGGCGGGCTGGCGCTCATCCTCGTGCCGCTCGCGGCCTGGTGGCTCGGGATCACGCTCGTCGAGGCGCTGATCCTCGACCTCGGGCTGCTGGTCTTCTTCCTCGCCTATACCTTCGGCTTCACCTGGGGCTTCGACCGGCTGTTCGGGCTGCCCGGTGCCTACGGGAAGGGCTGAGGCGTCAGGCGGCGAGCCAGGGACGGCTCGAGGCCAGCTTCGCCTCGAAGCTGTCGATGGCGGCGGCCTTCTCCATGGTGAGGCCGATGTCGTCGAGGCCGTTGAGCAGGCAGTGCCTGCGGAAGGGGTCGACCTCGAAGGAGATCGAGCCGCCGTCCGGGCCGGTGATGACCTGCTTCTCGAGGTCGACGGTGACGACGGCGTTGGCGCCGCGCCGGGCGTCGTCCATCAGCATGTCGACCTGCTCCTGCGGCAGCGCGATCGGCAGGATGCCGTTCTTGAAGCAGTTATTGAAGAAGATGTCGGCGAAGGAGGGGGCGATCACGCAGCGGATGCCGAAGTCGAGCAGCGCCCAGGGGGCATGCTCGCGCGAGGAGCCGCAGCCGAAGTTCTCGCCGGCGACGAGGATCGTCGCCTTGCGCCAGGCGGGCTTGTTGAGGACGAAGTCCGGGTTCTCGTTGCCGTCCGCGTCGTAGCGCATCTCGTCGAAGAGGTTCTTGCCGAGGCCGGAGCGCTGGATCGTCTTCAGGAACTGCTTGGGGATGATCATGTCGGTGTCGACGTTGATCAGGGGCAGCGGCGCCGCGACGCCGGTGAGCTTGGTGAACTTTTCCATGGCCCGTGCCTTCCGGTGGCTTGTCGGGAGGAGTTAGCCCGGCCGGGCGGGCGGCGCAAGCGGCGCCGGACTTCCCCATGACTTCCCCACGGGGGCAATCGGGGGAGAAGGCAAGAGCGAGCGGGGCGGGGCGCCCGGCAGACGCGTCGAGTCCCTGCGCAATCAGGATTTCGCGCGCGAAACTATAGGTATCCCATTGATACTGAAGAGATTCGTCGGGTTAATGCTTCGTTACTCGCCCGCAGGCCCTGGATCGCGCCGACCCGGCGAGCGCCGGCCGGTCGTCCTTCAGGGCGAGGATGTCGTCGGCGATCGCGCTGGACTTCCCCTCGCCCTGTCCCTAGTGCCCCGCGCCGGAGGAGACCGATGGCCGTGCCGAATTCCGCCGTTCCGCAACCCTGGTCCGCTCACGTGCGGGCGACCGTCGTGCTGGCGCTGCCGCTCGTCGGCACGCAGCTGGCACAGACGGCGATGAACGTCACCGACACGCTGATGCTCGGCTGGCTCGGGGCGGAGGGGCTGGCGGCGGGCATCCTCGGCACGCAGGCCTTCTTCATCGTCTACATCTTCGGCGTCGGCTTCTCGCAGGCGGTGATGCCGCTCGCCGCCGCCGCCGAGGGGGCGGGCGACGCGGCGGGCGTGCGGCGGGCGGTGCGGATGGGGCTCTGGGTGCTGGCGCTCTACAGCGCGCTCGTCATGTGGCCGCTCTGGCACGCCGAGCGCATCCTGCTCGCGCTGGGGCAGGAGCCGGAGCTGGCACGGCTCGCCGGCAGCTACGTGCGGGTCGTCATGTGGTCGATGCTGCCCGCGCTCGTCATCACCGGAATGCGGGCTTTCCTGAGCGTGGTCGGGCATGCCTATGTGCTGCTCGCCATCATCGTGATCGGGGCGGGCGCCAACGGGTTGCTCGACTATGCGCTGATCTTCGGGCACTACGGCTTTCCGGCGCTCGGGGTTCCGGGTGCGGCGCTGGCCACGGCGCTCGCCAACCTGCTGATGGCGCTGCTGCTCGTCGCCTATGCGACGCTGGCGCCCGGGCTCGCGCGCTATGCTCTGCTGGCGCGCCTCTGGCGGCCGGACTGGCGGGCCTTCGGCGAGATCCTGCGGCTCGGCTGGCCGATCGGGGCGACGGTGGTGGCCGAGGTCGGGCTCTTCGTCAGCGCCTCGCTGATGATGGGCTGGCTCGGGGCGGTGCCGCTCGCGGCGCACGGGATCGCGGTACAGCTCGCCTCGGTCGCCTTCATGATCCCGCTCGGGCTCGGCAACGCGGCGACGGTGCGGGTCGGGATCGAGTACGGGCGCGGGGCGCGGGCCGACCTCGGCCGGGCGGCGGCGACGGCGCTCGTGCTCGCGACCGGGATCGCGCGCCTCGGGGCGCTCGCCTTCTGGACCTGGCCGGAGGCGCTGATCGGGCTCTTCCTCGACGCGGAGGATCCGAACGCGGCGGCGGTCCTCGCCTATGCGGTGCCGCTCCTGCTCGTCGCCGCCGCCTTCCAGACGGTCGATTCGCTGCAGGCGGTGGGGAGCGGGCTGCTGCGCGGGGTGCAGGACACCCGCGTGCCGATGCTGATGGCGCTCTTCAGCTACTGGGCGGTCGGGCTGCCGGTGGCCTGGGCCTTCGGCTTCCGGGCGGGCTGGGGCGGGACCGGGATATGGATCGGCCTCGCGCTCGGGCTGGCGACCGCGGCGGTGCTGCTCAACGGCCGCTTCGCGCTGCGCGAGCGGCTCGGGCTGCTCGGCCGGTGATCCGCGGGCTCACATGAGCTCGCGGACGTCGGTCAGCCGGCCGGTGACGGCGGCGGCGGCGGCCATCGCAGGGGAGAGCAGGTGCGTGCGGCCGCCGCGGCCCTGGCGGCCCTCGAAGTTGCGGTTCGAGGTCGAGGCGCAGCGCTCGCCGGGGGCGAGCTGGTCGGGGTTCATGCCGAGGCACATCGAGCAGCCGGCCATGCGCCAGTCGAAGCCGGCCTCGATCAGCTTCTGGGCGATGCCCTCCTCCTCGGCTTGGGCGCGGACGAGGCCGGAGCCGGGGACGATCATGGCGCGGAGGCCCTCCTTGACGCGGCGGCCCTCCATGACGCGGGCGACCTCGCGCAGGTCCTCGATGCGGCCGTTGGTGCAGGAGCCGATGAAGACGGTGTCGATGGCGATGTCCTGCAGGCGGGTGCCGGGGGTGAGGCCCATGTATTCGAGCGAGCGGCGGGCGGCGTCGACCTTGCCGCCCTTGAAGTCCTCGGGGTGGGGGACGACGCCGGTGATGGGGAGCACGTCCTCGGGGCTGGTGCCCCAGGTGACGACCGGCGCGATCTCGGCGGCGTCGAGGATCACCTCGCGGTCGAAATGCGCGCCCTCGTCGGTGAAGAGGGTGCGCCACCAGGCCTCGGCCATCTCGAAGGCGCCGGCCTTGGGGGCGTGCGGGCGGCCGCGGACGTAGCGGTAGGTCTTCTCGTCGGGGGCGATCAGGCCGGCGCGGGCGCCGCCCTCGATCGCCATGTTGCAGACGGTCATCCGGCCTTCCATGGAGAGGTTGCGGATCGCCTCGCCCATGTACTCGATGACGTGGCCGGTGCCGCCGGCGGTGCCGGTGGCGCCGATGATCGAGAGGGTGATGTCCTTGGCGGTGACGCCGGGGCCGAGGGAGCCCTTCACCTCGACCTTCATGTTCCTCGACTTCTTCTGGATCAGGGTCTGGGTGGCGAGGACGTGCTCGACCTCGGAGGTGCCGATGCCGTGGGCGAGGGCGCCGAAGGCGCCGTGGGTGGCGGTGTGGCTGTCGCCGCAGACGATGGTCATGCCGGGCTGGGTCCAGCCCTGCTCGGGGCCGATGATGTGGACGATGCCCTGGCGGATGTCGCCGACGCCGTAGTATTCGATGCCGAAGTCCTCGGCGTTCTTCTTCAGGGTCTCGACCTGGATGCGGCTCTCCTCGTTCTCGATGCCGCGGGCGCGATTGATGTCGGTCGGGACGTTGTGGTCGGGGACGGCGACGGTCTTGCCGGGCGCGCGGACCGGGCGGCCGGCCAGGCGCAGGCCCTCGAAGGCCTGGGGGCTGGTGACCTCGTGGACGAGGTGGCGGTCGATGTAGAGCAGGCAGGTGCCATCCGGGGCTTCGTCGACCAGATGGGCGTCCCAGATCTTGTCGTAGAGGGTTTTCGGTTCGGACATGCTTTCCTCCCACGAGGATGGCTTCGACGGACGACGGGTGGCGCGCGTCCCGGCGGTCAGGGACGGAGGCTGAGGCCGCGGCTGTGGAAGCGCCACGGCAGGCGCGCGCGGTCGTCCATGTCGAAGATCCGTGGCATGGGGCTTCTCTAGCGGCGAATCGGGGCCGCGACAAGCGGAGCCGCGGCC
>NZ_CALLYO010000004.1 GCF_937858865.1 uncultured Amaricoccus sp.
GCGCTACGCCATCGTGGCGCTGAACCGCTACCTGGAGCGGCAGAAGCAGGCCGACCGCGCCGGCGAGCAGGAGCAGCTCGCCGAGACGCAGCCGGGCCTCGGCCGGCAGCGTCGCGGGGTCGAGGCGGGAGAGCGGCCCGATGTACTCGCGCGCGAAGGCCACCCGCAGGCCGCGCGCCGAGAGCGCCTCGTCGGCGGTGCGGAGCGCGGCCGCGCGCGCACCGGGATCGTCCGCCGCGAGGGCGGCGTCGAGCGCCTGCACCGCCGCCGCCCGGTCCCACACCCCGCCCGAGGCCGCCGGCGTCCCCGCGCGGTAGGCGGCGAAGAGCGGCGCCGGCGCGAGCGCCCCGGACAGCACCAGCCGCTCGCCGGCATCGATCCGCATCCGCATCGGCGCGTGCGGGTCGAGATCGGGATGCAGGAAGGCGAGCGGCAGCTGCCCGGGCGGGCGCGACAGGCCGACCGCCTCGCGCATCAGGAAGTCGAGCGGCGTCAGCGGCTCGGGGATCGGCGGCGGCGCCTCCGATTCGAAGAGCTCGGGGTCGAGGAAGCGGGCCAGCAGCGCCTGCTCCGGCCCGGGGATCGAGCCCACCTGCTCGCCGAGGGTCAGCGTGATCTCGGCCGCGTTCCAGTCGCCGCCGCGGGCGAGGCAGAAGACCCGCGCCGGCAGGGTGGGGGAGAGGGCCGGGTTCTCCCGCAGCGCCGCGCAGGGCTCGGCCGCCCGGTCGAGCAGCAGCGCGGCGTCGAACCAGCGCCGGAAGAGCTCCGGCGTCTCCGGCCCGGCGCGTTCGATCAGTGCCAGCGCCTCCTCGAGCGCGCCCATCTCGAGCAGCCGGTCGACCCGCGCCACCAGCACCGATTCCCCCGACCCGCCGTCCCGCGGCGGATCCGCCTCGGCGAGGAGCAGCCGGTGGAAGAGCGCCCGCGCCTCCGGCACCCCGCGGTCGGGATGATCGAGGACGAGGTCGCGCACCTCCCGCGCCGTCGCGTCGCCCCAGAAGTCCCGCGCGAAGCCGGTGCGTTCCGGCGGCAGCAGCCCCACCGCGTCGCGGCTGATGTCGCCGAGTGGGGTCACGGTGATCGTGTCGCCCCCCGGCGGGCTGCCGATCTTCGGCCGGGAGGGCGGCGGCGGCGTGCCCTCGAGCTCGATGCTCTGCGAGAGCCAGGGGATCGCGCTCCTCGGCTCGGCGGCTGTGCCCGGAACCGGGAGGGCGGCCAGCGGGAGGGCGGCGGCCAGCGCGGCCGCGAGGCCCGCGAGGCGCGCCACCCGCGCGGTCACTTCGCCTCGACCGGCAGCGTCACCTCGCGCTGCGGCGCCGGGAGATCGGAGAAGACCGCGAGCGCCACGAGGCCGATCACGGCGACGAGGACGAGATAGAGAACAACCCTGAAGACCAGCCGCATACCGTCCTGCTCTGTCCGTGCCGGCTTGACGCCGCATCGTGAACTGTTCAATCACGGTGGCCGGCACTGGGGCGGGCCGCCGCGATCGCCTCGCCGCGAGCTTAGCCCAGGGCGGGGTCACACGGCAATTGGCATGATCGAGATCCCGCAGCCACCGCCCCCGCACCCCGTCGCCGCCCCCGCGCACCTCAACCGCACCCTCGTCCTCGTCGGGCTGATGGGCGCCGGCAAGACCAGCGTCGGCAAGCGCCTCGCCGCGCTCCTCGGCGTGCCTTTCACCGATTCCGACGCCGAGATCGTCGCCGCCGCCGGCATGAGCATCCCGGAGATCTTCGCCAGTCTCGGCGAACCCGCCTTCCGCGACGGCGAGCGGCGGGTGATCGCGCGGCTGCTCTCCGACAGCCCGCGCGTGCTCGCCACCGGCGGCGGCGCCTTCATCGAGCCGCGTACCCGCGCGGAGATCCGCGCGCAGGCCACCTCGGTCTGGCTCCGCGCCGACCTCGACCTGCTCTGGGACCGGGTGCGCGACCGGCCCGGGCGGCCGCTCCTCGCCGCGCCCGACCCGCGCGCGGTCCTCGCCGACCTCGACCGCCGCCGCT
>NZ_CALLYO010000005.1 GCF_937858865.1 uncultured Amaricoccus sp.
TAGGACTTCGAGACCTCGGCGAGCTTCAGCATGGCAGGGGGCATCTAGCACATCGCGGAAGGCGGGACAGGCCGCGCGATTGTTGCAGACGCCGCATGCCAAGCTGATATAACCGCGGAGCCATGATGGACGCGACCCTTCCCCGTGGGCGCGCGGCGATCCGCGCCCTGACCTATGCCGACGAAACCGACCTCGTGCATGCGCTGGTGGCGCGAACCGGGCTCGACGCCGCCCAGCGGGCGGCGATCGTCGCGCGGGCGGCGGAGCTGGTCGAGCGGGTGCGGGAGCGCTCCTCACCGACGGTGATGGAGGCCTTCCTCGCCGAGTACGGGCTCTCGACCGACGAGGGGGTGGGGCTCATGTGCCTCGCCGAGGCGCTGCTGCGGGTGCCGGACGCCGACACGATCGACGAGCTCATCGCCGACAAGATCGAGCCGTCGAACTGGGGGGCGCATCTCGGGCGGTCGACCTCGAGCCTCGTCAATGCGGCGACCTGGGGGCTGCTCATCACGGGCCGGGTGCTCGACGACGATCCGGGGCGGCCGGCGGCGGCGCTGCGCGGGATGATCCGGCGGCTGGGGGAGCCGGTGGTGCGGACCGCGGTCGGGCGGGCGATGAAGCTGATGGGGGCGCAGTTCGTGCTGGGCGAGACCATCGGCAAGGCGATGGAGCGGGCGCGCGGGCTGGAGGCGAAGGGGTATACCTACAGCTACGACATGCTCGGCGAGGCCGCCCGCACCGAACCGGACGCGCTGCGCTATGCTGCGGCCTATGCCAAGGCGATCGCGGCGATAGGGGCGCGGGCGCGCGGCGACGTGGCGGCGAGCCCGGGGATATCGGTCAAGCTCTCGGCGCTCTATCCGCGCTACGAATGGACGCACCGGGCGGAGGTGATGGAGGTGCTGATGCCGCGGGCGCGCGAGCTCGCGCGGGCGGCGGCCAAGGCGCGGATCGGCTTCAACATCGACGCCGAGGAGGCGGAGCGGCTGGATCTGTCGCTCGACGTGATCGAGGCGCTCTTGCGCGACCCCGAGCTGGCCGGATGGGACGGCTTCGGGGTGGTGGTGCAGGCCTACGGGCGGCGGGCGGGGGCGGTCATCGACTGGCTCGAGGAGCTCAGCACCGGGCTCGACCGGCGGATCATGGTGCGGCTGGTCAAGGGCGCCTACTGGGACGCCGAGGTCAAGCAGGCGCAGGAGCGCGGGCTGCCGGATTTCCCGGTCTTCACCCGCAAGCCGGCGACGGACGCGAGCTATCTTGCCAACGCGAGGCGCCTGCTCGACCTGCGCGGGCGGATCTATCCGCAGTTCGCCACCCATAACGCGCATACCGTGGCGGCGGTGCTGGCGATGGCGGGCGGCAACGAGGGGTTCGAGTTCCAGCGGCTGCACGGCATGGGCGAGGCGCTGCACGAGATCGTGCGCGAGCGCGAGGGGACGCGCTGCCGGATCTATGCGCCGGTGGGGGCGCATCGCGATCTCCTCGCCTACCTGGTGCGGCGGCTGCTGGAGAACGGGGCGAATTCCTCCTTCGTGAACCAGATCGTCGACAAGCGGCTGGCGCCGCGCGACATCGCCGCCGATCCGCTGGCGGCGGTCGAGGCGCTCGACGCGATCCCGAACCCGCGCATCCGCCGGCCGGAGGCGCTCTTCGCGCCGCGGGCGAATTCGCGCGGGTGGAACGTGAACGAGCCGGCCTCGATCGCGGCGCTGGCCGAGGCGCGCGAGGCCTGGCGCACGCACCGCTGGGAGGCAGGGCCGACGACAGGCGCGGGCGGGCCGGCGCGCGAGGTGACGAGCCCGGCCGATCCGGCCGACGTGGTCGGGACGGTGCGCGAGGCGACGCCGGCCGACGTCGCGGCGGCCCTCGGGCGGGCGGAGGTGCCGGGCTGGGACGCGGGCGAGCGGGCGGCCGCGCTGCGCCGGACGGCCGATCTCTACGAGGAGAATGCCGCCGAGCTGACCGCGCTCGCCACGCGCGAGGCGGGCAAGACGCTGCCCGATGCCATCTCCGAGGTGCGCGAGGCGGTGGACTTCCTGCGCTACTACGCCGACCAGGCGGAGGCCGCGGCCGGGCGGCAGGGGCGCGGGGTGATGGTCTGCATCAGCCCGTGGAACTTCCCGCTCGCGATCTTCACCGGACAGGTCGCCGCCTGCCTCGGGGCCGGCAACGCGGTCATCGCCAAGCCGGCCGAGCAGACGCCGCTGATCGCCGCGCGGGCGGTTTCCTTCATGCACGAGGCGGGGGTGCCGGAGACGGCGCTCCAGCTCCTCCCCGGGGACGGGCCGTCGGTCGGGGCGCCGCTCACCGTGGCGCCGGGTATCGCCGGGGTGGTCTTCACCGGCTCGACCGAGGTGGCGCGGCTAATCAACCGGGCGCTGGCGGAGAATGCGGCGCCCGATGCGGTGCTGGTCGCCGAGACCGGCGGGCTGAACGCGATGATCGTCGATTCGACGGCGCTGACCGAGCAGGTGGTGCGCGACGTGCTCGCCTCGGCCTTCCAGTCGGCCGGGCAGCGCTGCTCGGCGCTGCGCATCCTCTACGTGCAGGACGAGGCGCGGGCGCGGGTGCTCGAGATGCTCGGCGGGGCGATGGAGTCGCTCCGGCTCGGCGACCCCTGGGATCCGGCGACCGACGTCGGCCCGGTGATCGACGCCGAGGCGGAGGCGGGGATCAGGGAGTATATCGCCGGGGAGGGGCGGCGGGTCCTGAAGTCGCTCGCCGTGCCGGGCACGGGCCGCTTCGTGCCGCCGACGGTGATCGGGGTCGACGGGATCGGCAGCGTGGCGCGCGAGGTCTTCGGGCCGGTGCTGCATGTGGCGAGCTTCCGCGCCGCCGACCTCGACGCGGTGGTGGATGCGATCAACGCCCGCGGCTTCGGGCTGACCTTCGGGCTGCACAGCCGGATCGACGACCGGGTCGAGCGGGTGACGGCGCGGCTGAAGGTCGGCAACGCCTATGTGAACCGCAACCAGATCGGGGCGGTCGTCGGCTCGCAGCCCTTCGGCGGCGAGGGCCTGAGCGGCACCGGCCCCAAGGCCGGCGGCCCCTTCTACCTCCGCCGCCTGCAGCGGGGACCGGCCGAGCCGGCGGTCACTGCTGCGCCTGAGGGAGCGGAGATCGCCCCCGCGGCGCTGGCCTCTGCGCTGGCGCGGCTTGATGCCCGGGCCTGGGCGGCGCGCGGCGACCGGCCGGCGGCGCTCCGCGCCGCGCTCGGGCCGGCGGGCGGCCTCGTCCGCTCGGCGCTCGCCGCGGCCGAGGCGCTGCCGCAGGCGCCGCTCGACATGCCGGGGCCGACCGGCGAGAGCAACCGGCTGAGCCTGCATCCGCGCGGCCGGGTGATCTGCCTCGGCGCCGGGGCGGAGGTCGTCCTCGCCCAGGCGGTGCAGGCGCTCGCCGCCGGGAACGCCGTCCTCGCCGTGGCGGTCGACGCGCCCTGGGCGCTCGCCGCGCTCGAGAAGCTGCCGGTCGCGGCCGTCGCCGGGCAGGTCGCGCCGGCGAGCCTCGAGGAGATCCCCGACCTCGCGCTGGTCGCGGCGGCCGGGCCGGCCGACTGGCTCGGCGAGATCCGCCGTGCTCTCGCCCGCCGCGGCGGGCCGATCGTGCCGCTGGTGACCGGCATCGTCGATCCCGAGCGCTACGGTCTCGAGCGGCACCTCTGCATCGACACCACCGCCGCGGGGGGCAACGCCAGCCTGCTCGCCGCCACCGCCTGATGTCGCTGCCGCCTCCCCGGCCGCGCCACGCGCCCATGCCGCTCGCGCTCCTCGGCCTCGTCGCCGTGATCGCGCTGATCGAGGCGGTGCTGAGCCTCGCCGACGCGAGCATCCTCTTCGACCCGTCGCTGCGCAGCCGCGCCTTCATGAGCGGCGCCTTCTGGGCGAGCCTGCTGCGCGGCGACGTGCCGCTCTATGCGGCGCAGCCGGCCACCATGTTCCTGAGCCACGCCTTCCTGCACGGCTCGCTCCTCCACATGGTCATGAACATGACGATCCTGCTCGCGCTCGGCCGCTTCACCGCCGACCACTACGGGGCGCGGGCGGTACTGCCGGTCTTCTGTCTCGGGGCGATCGGCGGGGGGGCGGTCTACGGGGCGCTCGCCGACGGCACCTATCCGATGGTCGGCGCCTCGGGGGCGGTCTTCGCCTTCCTCGGGCTCTGGATCGCCTGGGACTGGCGGCGGCACCGCGCGGCGTTTCGCTCCACCGGCCCGGTGCTGAAGCGGGTGGCGGTTCTCGTCGTCCTCAACGTCGTCACCCTCATCGGCCTCAAGGGCATGCTGGCCTGGGAGGCGCACCTCGGCGGCTTCCTCGCCGGCCTCGCCTGCGGCTGGTGGATGGAGAGCCGCCTCGAGCGGAGCGAGCGCGAAGCGCGCGCCGCGGAGCGGCGGCACCGGCAGGGCGGGGCCTAACACGTTCGCCGGGTGAGTGGTTCGGTCCTGTCGTACGCGCCCCGCGCGCGGCCCTGCGTTAAACCGCAATTCGTATGGCCGCTTTCCAGCCCCTTTCCGGCCGCATTCCAGTCCGCCCAAGTCTCTGTTAACACGACTTAAATTACCTCGATACCGATTCAATCCGCCGGAGGCCGTATGGGGCCTCTACCTGAGGCTTTCCTGCTCCATTGTGCGGATCGCGCGAATGTGTTCTGCTCGTCCGCAGCCCTGTTGCGCGCGAGGTTCCTCATCATGCGGAAAGTTGCTCTGGCGGCGATCGTCCTCTCCACCCTCTGCGGTGCCGGCGTGGAGGCCGCGACCCGTTACAGCGGCGTCGCCTTCTTCGGGGACAGCCTGACCGACGTCGGCAACCTCCACGCGCTGACCAGCGCCGAGCTCGGCCAGGGCGTCCCGCCGGCGCCCTACTACTATCAGGGGCGCACCTCGAACGGCCTGGTCTGGGCGGACCATGTCGCGGCGGACTTCGCGGCGAAGGGGCTCGTCACGGCGAACTACGCCTATGCCTACGGACAGGCGGTAACCAACGTCGACACCCAGTTCGGCACGCTGCAGGTGCCCGACCTGCCGCAGCAGATCACGGACTTCGGCAGCTCGGGAACCGCCGATCTGCTCGGGAAGCGCCCGGTGGCGATGCTCTGGTTCGGCGCGAACGACATCTTCGCCGCCATGCAGAGCGATCCGGTCTCGGTGCCGGCCGTCGCGGCGGCGGCGGCGGCTTCCGTCGTCGGCGGCATCGAGTCGCTGGCGGCGGGAGGCATCCGCGACTTCGTCGTGCTCAACATGGTCCCGCTCGAGAAGACCCCGCGGTTCGCCTCGCTCGGCACCCCGCAGGAGGCGGCGCTGGCCAGGATCGGGGCGGACGTCTTCAACGCGACCCTCGACGGGCTCCTCGGGGCGGTGGGCGGGGCGGCGCATGTCGCCAAGCTCGACATCCATGCGGCGATGGAGGCGCTGATCGCCAGTCCGGGCGACTTCGGCATCAGCGACGTCGTCACCCCCTGCTTCAACCCGAACACCGGGGTGCTTTCCTGCTCGCCCGAGGAAGCGGCGACGCGGGCCTTCTGGGACCCGGTGCACCCGACCGCGACGGTCCATGCCGCGATCGCCGACCTCGCGCGCACCGAGGTAGCCCCGGTGCCGCTGCCGGCGCCGCTCCTGCTCATGCTGGCGGGGATCGCCTCTCTCGCCGCGGCGGGAGCCCGGCGGAGGGACCGGGCCTAGAAGACGTCGAACAGGTAGAGGATGATGATGATCGGGATCGGGATCCCGATCAGCCAGGCGACGATTCCCTTCATGGTGTCCGGTCCTTCGGCTGCTTGCTCCCGGTGAACGCGGCGTGCTGCGCGCGGGTTCCCGCGGGCTCCTCGGGGGCGCTGCGGCGCCCGCCGGCGCGGCGTTGGTCTGCGCGGAAGCCACAGCTCACGCAGTTGTTCACCATGATGGCGAAACCTTCCTGAAAGGATTGGCGTGAAGGAGTAGGATGAAAGTTCAACCGCGCACGGACGCGGAAGAGGCAGATGGATAAGTATGATGGTACGCAGCAAGGATCAGGACACGCCGAAGCCCGAGAAGCCGCCGAAGCCAGCCAAGCCGGCGCCCGCCCCCGGAGGATGGCGGTTCGATGACTGGGCCGCTCTCTGACCGCTGGCGAGGCGGTCCCCGTTTCGCCGTCGCGGTAAGGTCGCCGGCCGCTCGGCTCGCAGGGGTTTCCTCGGGGACTCCCGCCGGCGCGTCCGGGCGCCTATCTCGGAGACGGGCCAGGGCGGAAGGCGAGCGATGGCGAGACTGACGTGCCTCGAGTGCGGGCAGGTGAACCGGGTGCCGGAGGAGCGGCTCGGGGCCGAAGTGCGGCACCTGCGGGACGCCGCTCCTCGACGGCAAAGTTCGGGCGATCGACCCGGGCGTTCTCGACAAGGCGGTGCGGAACGACGAGCTGCCGCTCGTCGTCGACTTCTGGGCCGCCTGGTGCGGGCCCTGCCGGATGATGGCGCCGGAGTTCGCCAGGGCGGCGGCTGCACTCCGCCCCCGGGCCCGCTTCGCCAAGCTCGACACCGAGGCGTATCCCGCGGTCTCCGGCCGCTTCGGCATCCGCGGCATCCCGCTTCTCATCGCCTCGGGGCCCTGGGCGCCTATGGGCGGTGCGGCGAGGAGCAGCCCGAGCGCGCCGGGCGGGGATAGGGGGTTGGCGCTTCTCCTGGTCCAGCGGGGAAGCCTGGCAGGTTTCGGAGTGGAAGGAGTGGTGGGTGCGAGCACCCACCATCGGTTCCCCGGTTCCGTTGCCCGGATCAGTTGAACGTGTGGAGCCGGAGCTTCAGCGAGCCGTCGTCCTGGCGGTCGAAGACGTGGGTGGCGACGCCTCCCCAGGGCTGGTCGGCGCCGCTCGCGTCCTTACCGGCGGCGGACCCAGCGCGCGACGCCGACGACGGTGTCGCCCTTGTCGATGGTCTCGATCAGCTCGAGTTTGTGGCCGGTCACGCCCATGCCGAAGAGGCCGTCAAAGAAGGCTGAGATAGCCGCCGGCCCCTCGATCACGTCGTGGGTGGCCGGGAGGAAGATCGCGTCGGCGGTATAGGTGGCGCCGACGGCCTCGGCGTCGCCGGCGTTGAAGGCCGCGTCCCAGACGGCATAGGCGGCCGCCACCTCCTCGACCGATTGGGCGAAGGCCGGCAGCGCCAGGCCTCCGAGGCCGCCCGCGACGAGCGCAGCGGCGCAGATGCTGCGGATTGGAGACATGTACCCCTCCTGTCGGGAGGGCGTGTAGAACAATTCCGTCGCTCCCCCCATTATGAGCGTGCGCGCGGCCCGAGGTGCTGTCACCCGAGGTGCTGTCAACGGCACTGAGTGATGGCGGCACAGAGGGGGCAGCATCGATCCGGAGCGCGCCACCACTACTCCCGCACGGCGCGCTCGATCGCCTCGCGGATCAGTCGCTGCAGGGGATGCCGCGCTCGCCGACGCGGGCCTTGACGGCACAGGTCAGCGGCTGCGGCGGGCGCATGTTGACGCGGGCGGTCTTGGGCTTGCGCTCCCAGGCGAGCGGCTTGAAGGCGGTGAAGTCGAGGTCGGGGAGGCCCTAGTCGAGGAAGGCCTCGCGTTCCTCATCGGTCGTCATCGTCGGAACCGGGCGCGGCCTCAGGGCAGGCGGCCGGGACAGACCTTGGGATTGGGCGCCGGGCGATGCGGGAGCGTCGCCCGGCGCGGGGTCGTCAGTTGACGAGGGCGAGGTTCGTCGCCGACTCGCGGCCGTCGCGGCCGGATTCGATGTCGAAGGTGACCTTCTGGCCGTCGTCGAGGTGGGTGAGGCCGGCGCGCTCGAGCGCCGAGATGTGCACGAAGATGTCCTTCGAGCCCTTCTCCGGCTGGATGAAGCCGAAGCCCTTGGTGGCGTTGAACCATTTCACGGTGCCGTTGGCCATCGCGAGATCTCCTGTCTTGGTCGCTGCCCGCGGAGTGCGGCAGCCCGGCGTCGGTCAGAGCAAAATCGTATGACTGAAGCCGATGACGGAGACAGAAGTCGATTGTGGTAACGTGGCCGGGGGTAGATGGCCCTTCTGCGCTCGAAGTGCAAGGGCAACCTTGCCGGTCGCGATGCCGCTTCACGGCAGATTCCGGAGGAGGTGGGTCAGGGCGCTGAAAAGGCTGGAAAAACGGGGGCTGGAAAGAGGCTGGAATCCGGCTTGCTGTTTTGCCTTGCCAAGCACATTGCGGCGGCAGCGCCGTACCGACGGGAGGACGGCGCGGGAGGGTCGTGGGTGCTGGCACCCACCTATAGCCGCACGGCGCGCTCGATCGCCTCGCAGATCAGGCGCTGGTAGGGGATGCCGCGCTCGGCGGCGCGGGCCTTGACGGCGTCGATCAGCGGCTGCGGCAGGCGCATGTTGACGCGGGCGGTCTTGGGCTCGCTCTCCCAGGTGAGCGGCCTGAAGGAGGTGAAGTCGAGGTTGGAGAGGTCCTGGTCGAGGAAGGCCTCGGCGTCCTCATCGGTCGTCATCGTCGGAAATGAATGCGGCTTCATAGCGGGCCACCTCCCTTCGGCAGATGGAACTCCGAATCGAACTCATTCCGCTCGGCCTCGTCCAGCCAAGCGGGGAACCACATATCCCGCGGTCCCAGCTTTAG
>NZ_CALLYO010000006.1 GCF_937858865.1 uncultured Amaricoccus sp.
TCGAGGCCTGCCCGAACCAGCTCTATTCGGCGCTGACCTTCCAGGGCGGTGCGGCGTGGCGGCGGCGGCTTCTCGACGACCTCGGCGACCAGGGGCCGGTCTCGGCGCTGATCGAGCGGCGCTCGGACGCGGAGCTGGCGGCGCTGATGGAGAACCTCGGCGGGCACGACCTCGCGAGCCTCCTGCACGCCTTCGAGGCGGCGGGGCGGCACGACCGGCCGACGCTCTTCCTCGCCTATACCATCAAGGGGCGCGGGCTGCCGCTCGCCGGGCACAAGGACAACCACGCCGGGCTGATGACCCCGGCGCAGATCGAGGGCCTGCGCGCCGCGATGGGCATCCGGGCCGGGCACGAGTTCGACCCCTGGGAGGGGATGGCCGATCCGGCCGGGCTCGAGCGGGTGGCGAGGGGGGCGCGCTTCTTCGCGGCCGGGCCGCGACGGCTCGCGGCCGGGCCGGTCGAGGTGCCGGCGGCGCTGCCGCTCGCCGACAACCGCGGCAAGCCGGTCTCGACGCAGATGGCCTTCGGGCAGATCCTGAACGAGATCGCGCGGCAGGGCGGGCCGCTCGCCGACCGGATCGTGACCACGGCGCCCGACGTCACCGTCTCGACCAACCTCGGCGGCTGGGTGAACCGGCGCGGCCTGCACGCGCGCGAGGCGCTGGCCGACACCTTCAAGGCCGAGCGCATCCCCTCGACCTATACCTGGGAGTTCTCGCCCGCGGGGCAGCATATCGAGCTCGGCATCGCCGAGGCGAACCTGATGACCATGCTCTCGGCGCTCGGGCTCTCGCACCAGATCAACGGCGTGCGGCTGCTGCCGATCGGCACGGTCTACGATCCCTTCGTGCTCAGGTCGGCGGACCAGCTCAACTATGCCTGCTACCAGGACGCGCGCTTCATCCTGGTCGGCACGCCCTCCGGGGTGACGCTGGCGCCCGAGGGGGGCGCGCACCAGTCGATCGCGCCGCCGCTGGTCGGCATGGCGCAGGACGGGCTCGCCGCCTTCGAGCCGGCCTTCACCGACGAGCTCGGGGTGATCCTCGGCTGGGCCTTCGACTATCTGCAGCGGGACGGCGACCGCACGCCCGACCCGCGCACCTGGCTGCGCGACGCGACGGGCGGCTCGGTCTACCTGCGGCTCTCCACCCGGCCGGTCGAGCAGCCGGGGCGGCCGATGACGCCGGCGCTGGCGCAGGAGGTGGTCGACGGCGGCTACTGGCTGCGCCCGCCCGAGCCCTCGACCGAGATCGTGATCGCCTATACCGGCGTCGTCGCGCCGGAGGCGGTCGAGGCGGTCGGCCGGCTGGCCGAGACGCGGCGGGCGCCGGCGCTCCTCGCCGTCACCTCGGCCGATCGGCTGAACGCCGGCTGGTCGGCGGCGCAGCGGGCGCGCGAGGCGGGGGCGGCGGAGGCGCGGGCGCACGTCGAGCGGCTGATGGCGGCGGTGCCGCGCGAGGCGGCGATCGTCACCGTCTGCGACGGCCACCCGGCCGCGCTCGCCTGGCTCGGCTCGGTCGCCGGCCACCGCGGCCGCGCGCTCGGCGTCGAGCATTTCGGCCAGACCGGACGGATCGCCGACCTCTACCGCCACTACGGCATCGACGCCGCCGGCATCCTCAAGGCCGTCGAGACGCTCACCCCCGGCCGGCCGATCCCGGTGGCGGCGGCGGGGGATTGAACGGGCGATCGGACGCGGGAGCGCGCGGGGCGTGAGCCCTGCGCAATCAGGATTTCGCGCGCGAAACTATAGGTATCCTGTTGATCCGGAAAGGATTCGTCGGGTTAAAACTTCGTTGCTCGCCTGCGGGCCCCGATCGCGCCGTTGCCCGGGCCGCCGCGAAGATATACATTATTGAGGCGTATATCCTCCGGAGGAGCCATGCAGGTCTCGAGATGGGGCAACAGCCTGGCGGTGCGACTGCCCGCGGCCGTGGTCGAGGAGCTCGGCCTGAAGGAAGGCGACGAGATCGAGATCGGTGTCGACGCGGAGCGGCGGTTCAGTGTGCGGCGCAAGCCCGATCCAGAGGCGCTGCTCGCGCGGCTGAGGAGGCTCCGCGGGCGGCTGCCCGCCGACTTTCGCTTCGACCGGGACGAGGCGAGCGAGCGCGGCGCGTGAGCGGCCGCTTCCTCGATACCAACGTGCTGGTCTACCTCGCCTCGGCGGACAGGCGGAAGGCCGACATCGCGGAGCGGCTGCTGGCCGAGGGCGGCACGGTGAGCGTGCAGGTGCTGAACGAGCTGGCGAACGTGGCCCGGCGCCGGATGGGGCTCGGCTGGGAGGAGACGGCGGAACTGCTGGCGGCGGT
Organism: uncultured Amaricoccus sp.; assembly: GCF_937858865.1. Lineage (GTDB taxonomy): Bacteria > Pseudomonadota > Alphaproteobacteria > Rhodobacterales > Rhodobacteraceae > Amaricoccus. The sequence continues at coordinate 2,311 of NZ_CALLYO010000006.1, forward strand.
GCGGGCGTTCGTCGCCGTCGAGCCGCTGACGGTCGAAACGCACGAGCTCGGGCTGGCGCTGGCCGAACGGCACGGACTCCCGGTCTATGACGCGATGATCGTCGCGGCCGGGCTCGTTGCCGGATGCGACACGCTCCTGTCGGAGGACATGCAGCACGGCTTCGTGGTGGCGCGGCAGATGCGGGTGGTGAACCCCTTTGCGGCGTGAGCGGCAGGCGTCCCATGGGGCGCCTGCCGCCCGGCATCACCAGGCGATGCGGAAGCCGGCGGTCGCCGCGCCGGTGTAGGAGTCGCCGAAGTTCGCCAGGCTGGTGCTGACGAGGCCCTCGCCGTAGACGGCGTATTGGCCGTCCGCCCAGCTCCAGGTGCCGCCGAGGCCGAGCGAGCCCCAGGTGCGGTCGGGCCTGTTGGTCAGCCCGGTGCCGCCGACGGTGAGCTTCGTCTCGCCGAT
>NZ_CALLYO010000007.1 GCF_937858865.1 uncultured Amaricoccus sp.
GCGCACCCGCCTCGCCGAGGCGCTCGGCACGATCGAGCGGAGCGCCGGCGAGCCGGCCGGCGATTGAGCCCGTGATTGAGCCCGTGATTGAGCCCGGGCCGGAACGCGTCTAGAGAGGTCCCATGACCCAGGCCGGGAAGATCGCATCCCCCACCGAGGCGGCCCCCGCCCATGCGCCCGCCGACCACCCGCGCCTGCCGCCGGCGCGGGTCGGCGTCGTCATCGCCAACCTCGGCACCCCGGATGCGACCGACTACTGGTCGATGCGGCGCTATCTCGACGAGTTCCTCTCCGACAGGCGGGTGATCGACTATCCGCGCTGGAAGTGGCAGCCGATCCTGCAGGGGATCATCCTGACCAGGCGCCCGTTCAGCTCCGGCGCCAACTACCGCAAGATCTGGAACACCGAGGCGGACGAGAGCCCGCTGCTCACCATCACCCGCGAGCAGACCGCCGCCCTCGCCGCGCGGCTCGCGGAGCGGTACGGCGACCGGATCGTCGTCGACTTCGCCATGCGCTACGGCAACCCCTCGACGGCCTCGGTCATCGAGCGGATGCAGAAGGCGGGCTGCGAGCGGATCGTCTTCTTCCCGCTCTACCCGCAGTATTCGGCCACCACGACCGCGACCGCCAACGACGAGGCCTTCCGCGCGCTGATGCGGCTGCGCTGGCAGCCGGCCTTCCGCACGGTGCCGGCCTACCACGACCATCCGCTCTACATCACGGCGCTGGCCGAGTCGGTGGCGGAGGCCTATGCCGGGCTCGCCGAGCGGCCGGAGGTCCTCGTCACCAGCTACCACGGGATGCCGGAGCGGTATCTCGCCGAGGGCGATCCCTACCACTGCCATTGCCAGAAGACGACGCGGCTGCTGCGCGAGCGGCTGGGGGCCGAGTTCGGCGAGATCGTGGTGAGCTTCCAGTCCCGCTTCGGGCGCGAGGAGTGGCTGAAGCCCTATACCGTCGAGGAGGTCGCCCGGCTCGCTCAGGCGGGGCGGCGGCGGATCGCGGTGATGGCGCCGGTCTTCGCCGCCGACTGCGTCGAGACCCTCGAGGAGATCCGCGAGGAAATCCGCCACGCCTTCCTCGCGGCGGGGGGAGAGCAGTTCACCTACATCCCCTGCCTCAACGCCCGCCCGGCGCATGTCGAGATGATGGCGGCCATCCTCGAGCGGGAGCTCTCCGGCTGGCTCTGAGCGCGG
>NZ_CALLYO010000008.1 GCF_937858865.1 uncultured Amaricoccus sp.
CGGTGGGGGCGGAGCAGCTCACGAGCTTCAAGTACCTGGTGGAAGGGGACGGGACCGTCCGCACCTGACGAGTGACGCCCGGCCACCGCGGGTGGCGGGTCGGAAGGAGGAAGCAGCAATGTCTGACGGATCGCACGACGGGCGCGACGGCGCCCCGCAGCCGATGGTCGAGGTCCTGACCGGGATCCCGCCGCTGGCGTGGCTCGTCGATCTCTCCGGGGCGCGCCGGATCCTGGCCGGGCGCGGCGTCGACGTCCGAGAGCTGCCGGGCCGCCTCGAGGTCAGCGAGGGGTGCTGGGAGGGGGACTTCGCCACATCGAGCATCGCCGAGGCGAGGCATCTCTTCGGCTCCGGCTTCGTCGTCGAGGGCGACGACGTCCTCTTCTGCGCCGCGGCCCATACGCTGGAGGCGCTCTATGCCTACCGGAACGGCGGCCGGAGGATCGTCTCAAATTCGCTCGCATTCCTGGTCAGGTACGCGGGGATAGAGCTCGACCCCGAGGTCCGCATCTACCCGAAGGCCCTGACCATCGTGCAGGGGCTGAAGGCCTACGACCCGCTGATCTACCGCAAGGGCGGCGAGGAGATCTTCCGCTTCGCCTACTGCAACTTCCGCTTCGGCGCGACGGAGATCGACAGGGCCGACAAGCCGCTGCCGCCGCGGTTCGGCGACTATCCGGCCTACCGCGACTATGTGTCCGGGGTGCTCCGCGGCATGCGCGACAATGCCGCCGCGGCGGGCCGCAGGCGGAGCTACCGGATGGTGACCAGCATATCGAGCGGCTACGATTCCTCCGCCGGCGCGGTTCTCGCCGCGGCGGCCGGCTGCGATACCGCCGTCACGCTGCGGACCGGCAAGTTCGGCACGGACGACTCCGGCCTCGCGGTGGCCGAGGCGCTCGGGCTTCGCTGCGTCGAGCGCGACCGCCGGATCGGGGGTGGCGACGATCGCTTCCCGGAGGCGGATTTCATCGCCTCCTTCGACCCCGGCGACAGCGTGTTCTCCGCCTTCGCGGACCTGCTGCCGGGGACGCTCTTCCTGACCGGGCACCACGGCGACGGGTTGTGGGACGCGGACCTTGCGCCGAACGACTCGATCAAGCGCAAGGACTCGAGCGGGATGGGGCTGCACGAGTTCCGGCTGCGGACCGACTTCGTCACCGTGCCGCTGGTCTTCGTCGGCGCCACGCGCCACAGCGACATCCGGGAGATCTCGCGTTCCGAGGAGATGCGGCCGTTCGGGATCGGCGGGAGCTATGACCGGCCGATCCCGCGGCGCCTGCTGGAGGAGGCCGGGGTTCCCCGGGAGCTGTTCGGCAGGGACAAGAATGCGGTCAACATCGAGCTGTTTCACGGCGAGCGCCAGATGACCGCGGCGTCCCGCCGGGACATGGAGGCGTTCGTCGCGCGCCGGGCGCGACCGCTGCGCCGGGCGCAGGAGAGCATGTTCGGCATGATCCGCTACGCGGCCGACGTCGGCCTCGGCCGCGTGGACAGCGGACTGTCGCGGAGCGTCAGCCGACGGCCGCGGCTCAACAAGCTGGCGAGGAGGGTCGACTGGCACCTGCGGCGCAACTGGGGGGCCCGTGGCCGTCCCTATTTCAGCTACGTGCTGATCTGGGCGCTCACGCGCGTCGGTGAGCGCTATGCCTCTGCG
>NZ_CALLYO010000009.1 GCF_937858865.1 uncultured Amaricoccus sp.
TTTTGCAGAATCATAACTGAGCAGGCGCGGGAGACGAGCCAATGGCGCGGTACATCTTCATCACGGGCGGCGTCGTGTCGTCGCTCGGCAAGGGTCTCGCGTCGGCCGCGCTCGGGGCGCTCCTGCAGGCGCGCGGCTATTCGGTGCGGCTCCGGAAGCTCGACCCCTATCTCAACGTCGATCCGGGGACGATGAGCCCGTTCGAGCACGGCGAGGTCTTCGTGACCGACGACGGGGCGGAGACTGATCTCGACCTCGGGCACTACGAGCGGTTCACCGGCGTGGCGGCGCGGCGGACGGATTCGGTCTCCTCGGGGCGGATCTATTCCAACGTGCTCGAGAAGGAGCGGCGCGGCGATTATCTCGGGCGGACCATCCAGGTGATCCCGCACGTCACGAACGAGATCAAGGACTTCCTCCGCATCGGCGAGGACGAGGTCGACTTCATGCTCTGCGAGATCGGCGGCACGGTCGGCGACATCGAGGGGCTGCCCTTCTTCGAGGCGATCCGCCAGTTCGGCCAGGAGAAGCCGCGCGGGCAGTGCATCTACATGCACCTGACGCTGCTTCCCTACATGGCGGCCTCGGGCGAACTGAAGACCAAGCCCACGCAGCATTCGGTGAAGGAGCTGCGCTCGATCGGCATCGCGCCCGACGTGCTGGTCTGCCGCTCGGAGATGGCGATCCCGCCGAAGGAGCGGGAGAAGCTCGCGCTTTTCTGCAATGTGCGGCCGGAGGCGGTGATCGCGGCGCAGGACCTGCGGTCGATCTACGAGGCGCCGCTCGCCTATCACAAGGAAGGGCTCGACCAGGCGGTGCTCGACGCCTTCATGATCTCGCCGGCGCCGCGGCCGAACCTCGGCAAGTGGGAGGACGTGGTCGACCGCATCCACAATCCCGAGGGCGAGGTGACGGTGGCGGTGGTGGGCAAGTACACCCAGCTCGAGGACGCCTACAAGTCGATCGCCGAGGCGCTGACCCACGGCGGGATCGCCAACCGGGTGAAGGTCAGGGCGGAGTGGCTCGACAGCGAGCTGCTGGAGAATCCCGGCGACATCGCGGCGCTGCTGGAGGGGTACAACGCGATCCTGGTGCCGGGCGGGTTCGGCGAGCGCGGGACGGAGGGGAAGATCCGCGCGGCGCAGTTCGCGCGGGAGCGGCAGGTGCCCTATCTCGGGATCTGCCTCGGGATGCAGATGGCGGTGGTCGAGGCGTCGCGGAACCTGCTCGGGCTGCCGGATGCCGGCTCGGAGGAGTTCGACCACGAGGCGGGGGAGCGGCGCTATACCCACGTCATCTACCACCTCAAGGAATGGCTCGAGGGGAACCGGACGATCAAGCGCGAGGTGAGCGACGACAAGGGCGGCACGATGCGGCTCGGCGCCTATGACGCGATCCTGTCGGAGGGGAGCCAGGCGGCGGAGATCTACGAGACGACGACGATCTCGGAGCGGCACCGCCACCGCTACGAGGTGGACATCGCCTATCGCGACAAGCTCGAGGGGTGCGGGCTGTTCTTCTCCGGGCTGTCGCCGGACGGGCGGCTGCCGGAGATCGTCGAGATCCCCGGGCATCCCTGGTTCATCGGGGTGCAGTTCCACCCCGAGCTGAAGTCGAAGCCCTTCGCGCCGCACCCGCTCTTCGCCGACTTCATCCG
>NZ_CALLYO010000010.1 GCF_937858865.1 uncultured Amaricoccus sp.
AGTCATTGTTCTCCCCGCCTGTTGGCGGGGCCCCTCGCCTGCTCGATAGGGTTTCTGCCCATATGAAAGCCTTCAGGGGAATCGGGGGCAGCGGCAGCTTCCGCCCTCGAGCCGGCCGGGGTGGGGAGACGGTGGAGTACAAGCAGGCGGTGACGGGCGCCGCGGGCGTGCGGCTGCCGTACGCGGGGCGCCGGCGCGGCGCTTCCGCCAATCGGCGGGGTCGGCCGCGAGGCCGGCGGCGCCGGGCGGCAGCGGGGCCGGCGGGGGTCATTTCATCCACCGCTCGGCGCGGGAGCGCATCCAGATGTAGAGCGCGTTGCCGATGCCGGTGACGACGATCATGCCGAAGGCGAGGGCATAGCCGAGGTGCGGGTCGCCGAGGACGTCGCCGCGGATCTGGGCGAAGAGGAGGATCGGCACGATGGAGAGGGAGGAGCCGGTCAGCGCATAGGCGGTGGCGACCGCCCCGAAGGCGTTGGCGAAGAGCAGCGCGAGCGTGCCGAGCAGCGTCGGCCAGAGGATGGGGAGGGCTATCAGGCGCCAGTACTGCAGGCCCGAGGCGCCGAGGATCTCCGCCGCCTCGCGCCACTCGCGGCGGAGGCCGTCGAGCGCCGGGGTGACGATGAGGATCATCAGCGGGATCTGGAAGAAGAGATAGGTGAGGGTCAGCCCCCAGAAGGAGAGGAGGTTGAAGCCCAGCGCGTAGATGTTGATGCCGAACCATTCGCGCAGCAGCACGGTGACGAGGCCGAGCCGGCCGAGGGTGGCGAGGAAGGCGAAGGCGAGCGGCACGCCGGCGAAGTTCGAGGCGACGCCGGAGAAGGTCAGCACCGGGCCGCGCAGCCAGGCGGGCAGGTCGCCGAGCGTGACGGCCCAGGCGACGAAGAAGCCGATCAGGCAGCCGAGGAAGGCCGAGGCGAAGCTCACGCGGATCGAGATCGAGAAGGCCGCGAGGATCGACGGGGTGAAGAGGTTGCGGATGTTGGCCAGCGTGAACTCGCCGGCCGGGTTGCGGAAGGCGCCGATCACCACGTGCATCGTCGGCAGGATCAGGAAGAGGAGCGCGAAGAGGAGGAAGGGCAGCAGGCCGAGCCAGGCCCAGGACCTGGGACTGGCTGTGCGGCCGGACTGGCTGACGGCATGCGCCAAGAGCGGCTCCCCCGCGGGCCGGGTCCCGGGACGCGCGCGCGACCCCGGGACCCGGCTTCATGCTACTGGACGTTGGCGCCGACGGTCTTGTCCCAGCCGCCCTTGATGACCTCGGCCATCGCCTCCTGCTCCTCGAGCGAGGGGAAGACCGCCGCCTCGTAGGAGGCGGCCGGCGGCAGCTTGTCGAGCAGCTCCTGCGGCACCTTGCCGGCCTGGACCAGGGCGTTGAAGCGGATCGGGTGGCAGTAGCCCTCGAGCCACTTCAGCTGGCCCTCGTCGGAATAGAGATACTCCATCCAGAGCTTGGCGGCGTTCGGGTGCGGGGCGTAGGCCGAGATGCCCTGCACGTAGACGCCGGCGACCACGCCCGACTTCGGCACCACGACGTTGATCGGCGGGTTGCCGTTCAGCGCATCGCGGCCGGAGAGGGCGTTGTAGTCCCACCAGACGACGATGGGCGTCGCGCCCTGGGCCAGCGTGCCAGACTTGCCGATGACGGGCACGAAGTTGCCGGCCTTGTTCATCTCGGCGAAATAGTCGAGGCCCTTCTGCCCCGCCTCCGCGCCGGCGGCGCCGCCCGCGGCGAGGCCGGCGGCATAGACGCCGAGGATCGCCTGGTTCGAGGCACGCGGGTCGCCGGCCAGCGCGACCGAGTTGGCGAACTCGGGCTTCAGCAGGTCGGACCAGTCGGCCGGCGGCTCGGGCACGAGATCCTCGTTCACCGCGAAGGAGAGCACGCCGTAGTAGTCGCCGTACCAGTAGCCGTCGGCGTCCTTCACGTTGTCGGGGATCTCGTCCCAGGTCGAGACCTTGTAGGGCTGCAGCAGTCCCTCGTCCTTGGCGGCCGGGCCGAAGGAGAAGCCGACGTCGATCACGTCCGGCGCCTGCGGGCCCTTGTTGTCCTTGTTGGCGCGGATCGCCTCGAGCTCGTCGGCCGAGCCGGCATCCGGGTTGAGCTCGTTGACCGCGAGGCCGTACTTGGCCTTGAAGCCCTCGAGGACGCCGCCGTAGTTGCACCAGTCGTGCGGCAGCGCGACGGTGGTCAGCGTGCCCTCGGCCTTGGCGGCGGCGACGAGCTCGTCGAGGCTCTGGGCCCAGGCGGGCAGCATCGGGGTCGCGGCAATGACGAGGCCCCCGATGAGGGCGGTGGTCGTTCGCAGCATGGTCGTCTCCCTGTCGTTGCGCGCTCCGGGCGCGCTTGTCACGATGCGCGGACTTTAGCCGGGAATTTCGACATTCCTACAGGAAAAGCGCGGCGGGCGTGAAGTGGCGGACTGTCGTCACCTGGCCGTGTCGGCGAGCTCGCCCAGCAGGTCGTGGACGCGCTCGGGACCGACGATGGCGCGGCGCACGAGGGGGTCGAAGAGGCGGGAGAGGGCGGCGACCTGGTCGGT
>NZ_CALLYO010000011.1 GCF_937858865.1 uncultured Amaricoccus sp.
CGCCCCTAGCCGGGCCTGGAGCTTTTCAGCGTCATGACAACAGTTGTTCTCGTCATCCACATCATGGTTGCAGCCGCACTCGTGGCCGTCATCCTCTGGCAGCGTTCCGAAGGCGGCGCGCTCGGGATCGGCGGCGGCGGTGGTGGCGGCGGCGGCTTCCTCACCGGCCGCGGCACGGCCAACCTGCTCACGCGGACGACGGCGATCCTCGCGCTCTGCTTCTTCGTCACCAGCATCCTGCTGACGTTCATGTCCCAGCAGCGCGCCGGCCCCGCCGGCTCGGCTTTCGACAGACCTGCCGCAACCGCACCAGCTGCCCCGTCGTCCGACGCGCCCGCATCCGCACCGGCCGAGGCTCCCCGCGGCGGCATTCTGGACCGCCTGCAGTAAGACGCGCACCGCGCACGTGAATTCCTGCGGAGTGGCCGGCTCGCAACTGGCCACACGCTTTTGCTAGACCATGATCGCTTCAGGCCCTATCAGCCTGAAGCGTGAATCATCGGTCTCACCAAAGAAATAGAGCGTGATCCCGATTCAATCACGCTCTAGCCTGTCGCGGGATTACGGGGAGCGCGACATGCAGCCCACACGCGTGCGGCAACGGACAAGCTTGGCGCTCGGCCGGACGGCGCTCGCCAGCCTTCTCGCCGCGTGCGTTCTCACCCCGTGCCTTCTTCTCGCCGCGTGTTCCGCCGGCAACGAAAGCATCGGCGCCGTCGGCAGCCTCGGCCCTCCGGCCACCGTCCCCTACCAGCCCTCGAACGCCATTGCCCCCGCCGGCTTCAAGGAAAGCCTGCTCGGTCCCAACCACTACCGCATCGAGGTGACGGGCAACGCCAACGCCTCCCTCGCCCGCCTCGAGAAAATCGCCGCCACCCGCGCCGCCGAGATCGGCCGCGACAATCGCCTCCGCTACTTCAAGCTCGACAATCTCCAGTACGCGACGCGCTGCACGCCCAAGCGCTCGACCCACCGCGGCGGCGGCCACGGAGAGCTGAACTACCGCATCCTGACGGCCGAGGCGACCTACGCGCCCACCGCCCCCGACTCCACCTACCGCGAATCCCGCGCAGCCTTCGACCAGCTCCGCGCCGAGCTGGACCAGCCCGAACCTCCCGCCGAACCGGCCCCCTTCCATTGCCCCGCATGAGCCCCCGCGCCTGAGGCTTCCACCTTCCGTTCACCGATCCAGACGAAGCGCGGTGGATGAGACAAGAAAACCACTTCGAATCGGAGCGCTTGCGCTCTAGTGTTAAAGCCCATGCAACGGTACATCTTCATTACCGGCGGCGTGGTCTCCTCCCTTGGAAAAGGTCTCGCTTCCGCCGCCCTCGGCGCGCTCCTGCAGTCTCGCGGGTACAGCGTCCGACTCCGCAAGCTCGACCCCTATCTGAACGTCGACCCCGGAACCATGAGCCCCTACCAGCACGGTGAGGTGTTCGTGACCGACGACGGCGCGGAGACGGACCTCGACCTTGGCCACTACGAGCGCTTCACCGGCGTCCCGGCGAAGAAGTCGGACAACATCACGACAGGCCGCATCTATCAGGACATCCTCGCGCGCGAGCGCCGCGGCGATTACCTGGGCGGCACCGTGCAGGTGATCCCGCACGTCACCGACGCCATCAAGGACTTCGTCCTCTCCGGCAACGACGGCATCGACTTCGTGCTCGTCGAAATCGGCGGCACGGTGGGCGACATCGAGGGCCTGCCCTTCTTCGAGGCCATCCGCCAGCTCGGCAACGAGCTGCCGCGCGGCGCGTCGATCTTCATCCACCTCACGCTGCTCCCCTTCATCCCGTCCGCGGGCGAGCTCAAGACCAAGCCGACGCAGCATTCGGTGAAGGAGCTGCGCTCCATCGGCATTCAGCCCGACATTCTGCTCTGCCGCTCCGACCGCGAGGTGCCGAAGAGCGAGCGCAAGAAGATCGCGCTCTTCTGCAACGTGCGCGAGGAGGCCGTCATCCAGGCCCTCGACGCGCCTTCGATTTACGACGTGCCGCTCGCCTATCACCGCGAAGGTCTCGACAGCGAGGTGCTGGCCGCGTTCGGCATCACCGGCGCGCCGCAGCCCGACCTCACCCGCTGGGAGAGCATCTCGCGCAACATCGCCGCCCCCGAGGGCGAGGTGACGATCGCCATCGTCGGCAAGTACACCGGCCTCAAGGACGCCTACAAATCGCTGATCGAAGCGCTTCAGCACGGCGGCATCGCCAACCGCGTGAAGGTCAAGCTCGACTGGATCGAGAGCGAAGTGTTCGAAGGCGAAGACGCGGCGCCCTATCTCGAAGGCGTGCACGGCATCCTCGTGCCCGGCGGCTTCGGCGAGCGCGGCTCGGAAGGCAAGATCCTGGCCGCAAAGTTCGCACGCGAGCGCCATGTGCCCTACTTCGGCATCTGCTTCGGCATGCAGATGGCCACCCTCGAAGCGGCCCGCAACCTGTGCGGCATCGCGAACGCCGGCTCGACCGAGTTCGGCGCGAGCGACGAGCCCGTCGTCGGCCTCATGACGGAATGGATGCAGGGCAACGAGCTGGAGCAGCG
>NZ_CALLYO010000012.1 GCF_937858865.1 uncultured Amaricoccus sp.
GAGGTCTCGACCCCCATGTCGGACTGGATGAGGAGCTCCTCGAGGCTCTCGAGCATGGCGTCGTCGAGAACGCGGCCCCTGTCCTGGCCGAGGAGCCGGCCGACGAGACCGGAACGCTCGTCGCCGGCCGGTGCCGGCGCAGGCGCTGCCTCGGCGGGGGCCTCGTCGATGATCGCCTCGAGCCCCTCCTCGAGCTTCGAGGAGGACTTGAAGAGCCGTTCCTTGAGCTTCTGAAAGAAGGCCATCCCCGCTCCATCGCCTGCGCGCGCCTCTCTATCGCCGCGGCGGCCGGGATGCAAACGCGCGGGGGCCCCGGCGGGCACGTCGAGGCGACGCGAAATCAGGATTTCGCACGCGAAACTATAACTATCCCATTGATGCTGAAGGGATTCGTCGGGTTAAAACTTCATTACCCGGTGCGAGCCCGCTCTGCGCGCAGGCGCCCCCGGAGGGTGTATTTGGGGCAAGACGATGGAGCGGGCGCCGGGAGAGCGGCGAGGCCGCCGTCTCCGGGGAGCGGAATCCGGGGGCAGTGTCGCGGGGCATGTTCGTTGCTCGCCCGCGGGCCGACCGGCTCGCTCGTCAGGGTTCGCGCGTCAGGGCGGCCTCGCGGCGGCGCACCGACTGCTCGTCGCGGAAGAGCGTCCAGACCGCCATGAAGAGGGCGGCGATGAGCGGACCGATGACGAAGCCGTTGATGCCGAAGATCGAGATGCCGCCGAGGGTGGAGATGAGCACGACATAGTCGGGCATGCGCGTGTCGCGGCCGACGAGAACCGGGCGCAGCAGGTTGTCGACGAGCCCGATCACCAGCGTGCCCACCACGATCAGCACGATCCCCTTCCCGATCGCCCCGCTCAGGATCAGGTAGGCCGCGGCCGGCGCCCAGACCAGCGCCGCCCCGACCGCCGGCAAGAGCGACAGGAAGGTCATCAGCGTGCCCCAGAGCAGCGCTCCCTTGACGCCGAGGAGCCAGAAGGCGACGCCGCCGATCGTCCCCTGGATCACCGCGATGACGATGTTGCCCTTGACGGTCGCCCGCACCACGGCGGCGAAGCGGGTGGTGAGCTGGGCGTTGTACTCCTCGCTAAGCGGCATGGCGGAGCGGACGTTGCGGGCGATCAGCCGTCCGTCGCGGAAGAGGAAGAAGAGCACGTAGAGCATGATGCCGGCGCTGACGAAGAGGCGCAGCGTGTCCTGGCCGATGCTGAGCGCCCGGCTGGCGATCGCCTGGCTCGCCTGGCGGAGCAGCTCGACGAGGCGCTCGCGCGCGGCCTCGAAGTTGTCGATGCCGAACCGGTCGAGCCAGTGCTGCGCCCAGGGCGGCAGCGAGTCCTGCAGGTTGCCGAGCACGCTCGAAGGGTCGATGGCGCCGCTCTGCACCTGGCTCACCAGCTCGGTCCCCTCGCGGATCAGCGCGCCGAGGATCAGCGACATGGGGATGATCGCGATGACGATGCAGACCATCACGCTCAGGAAGGCCGCGAGGTTGCTCCGGGTTCCGAAGCGCCACTCGAGGTTGCGCTGCAGCGGCTGGAAGACGATGGCGAGGATCACCGCCCAGAAGACCGCCCCGTAGAAGGGCAGCAGCAGCCAGAAGAAGGCCACCGAGACAAGGGCGAGGAGCAGCAGGAAGGCCTTCTGTTCGAGCTGGGTCTGCACCCGTTGACCCCCCAAAAGCCATGTCCCGCGCCGCCGCTCAGGCTATCCGTGAACCGCGGAGGGACGCAAGCCGCCGGCTCAGCTTCCGATCGCCTCGATGTCGTAGGGCGTGCTCTGGTAGATCTCGTTGATCCAGTTGCGGTAGAGCAGCTGGCCGTGGCTGCGCCAGCGGTTCTCCGGCGGCCGGCCCGGATCGTCGTCGGGGAAGTAGTCGACCGGCACGGCGATCGGCGCGCCCTTGGCGACGTCGCGCTCGTACTCCTCCTTCAGCGTCGTCGAATCGTACTCGAGGTGGTTGAACATGTAGAAGGCGCGGTGCGGCCGGTCCTCGATCAGGCAGGGGCCCATCTCCTCGGAGTGGATCAGCACCTCGAGCTCGGGATGCAGCGCCACGTCCTCGCCGCGCACCTCGGTCCAGCGGCTGACCGGCACGAGGAAGCTGTCGGAGAAGCCCTGCAGCAGCCGCGCCGCCGGCGCCACGGCCTGGTGGCGGTAGCAGCCGAAGGCCTTGGCCGGGAGCATGTGCTTGGGGACGCCGTAGAAATGGTAGAGCATCGCCATCCCGCCCCAGCAGACGCCGGCGGTCGAGTGCACGTTGGTCTGCGTCCAGTCGAAGACCTCGCGCAGCTCGTCCCAGTAGCCGACCGCCTCGTAGTCGAGATGCTCGACCGGCGCCCCGGTGATGATGAGCCCGTCGAAGCGCCGCTCGCGTGCCTGGCGGAACGGCTGGTAGAAGGCCTCGAGGTGGGCGGCCGAGGTGTTGCGCGCGGCGTGGTCGGACATGCGGATGAGGGTGAGCTCGATCTGCAGCGGGGTGGCGCCGATGACGCGGGCGAACTGCGTCTCGGTCTGCACCTTCTTCGGCATGAGGTTCAGGAGGCCGATCTGCAGCGGGCGGATGTCCTGGCGCAGCGCCGTCTCCTCCGACATGACCATCACGCCCTCGCGCTTCAGCACGTCATGGGCGGGAAGGGCTGCGGGGATCTTGATCGGCATGGGCGGGCGCCTCGGTCTGGAGAGAGCGTCTAGATAGACGTGCAGCCCGGGCTCGGCAACTCGCCGCTGTCCACGCAGATCTCGACCGTGGCATGGTCGAAGCCGAAGGCCTCGGCGAGACGGGCCTTGACCCGGCGGCGGGCGGCGTCGGGGTCGGCGGTAGGCGGGACCACCGCCTCGAGCGTGACCATCGGGCGGTTCTCGGTGATCGACCAGGCGTGCAGGTGGCGGACGTCGATCACCTCCGGCACCTCGGCGCGCAGGTCGCGGCCGATGGCGGCGGCGTCGAAGCCCTCCGGGGTCGCCTCGAGCAGGATGTGGCCGCTGGCGCGCACCACCGTCCAGGCCGAGCGCAGGATGAGGAGCGAGACGAAGACCGAGAGGATCGGGTCGATCGGCGTCCAGCCGGTCCAGAGGATGACGAGCGCGGCGAGGATCGCGCCGGCCGAGCCGAGGAGGTCGCCCACGACATGGAGGAGCGCGGCGCGGAGGTTGAGGTTGGCGCGGTCGCCACGGGCGAGGACGGCGAAGGCCAGGATGTTGACGAGGAGGCCGAGCGCGGCGACGACGAGCATGATGCCGCCGGCGACCGGCGCGGGGTGCATCAGCCGGCGGCCGGCCTCGATGACGATCCAGCCGGCGACGGCGAAGAGGGCGAGGCCGTTGACGAAGGCGGCCATCACCGAGATGCGGTCGAAGCCGTAGGTGCGCCGGGCGTCGGCCGGGCGGCGGGCGACGCGGAAGGCGAGCCAGGCCATCACCAGCGCGGCGAAGTCGGTCAGCATGTGACCGGCGTCGGCGAGGAGCGCGAGCGAGCCGGAGAGGAGGCCGCCGACCACCTCGGCGATCATGAAGCCGCCGGTCAGGAGGGCGGCGAGGCCGACGGCGCGGGCGTTGCCGGCGTTGTGGTGGTGATGGTGGTGGCCGGCGTGGGCGTGGCCGTGGTCGTGGGTCATCGGCGGCCGAGGGCGCGGCAGATCAGGGCGTCGAAGTCCTGCGGGTCGCGGACGGCGGCGACCTCGGCGGCCTCGACGGTGACGCCCCAGCGGGCGGCCATGGCGGCGTAGCGCGGCAGGCGGTGGGCCATGAGGGCGCGGAAGCCGTGGCGGATGAAGGCGTCGGGATCGACCTGGTCGGGCATGCAGCCCTGGTCCGCGAGATGGTCCTGCCAGAGGCGGGTGAGGAAGGCCTCCGGATAGTACATCGGCTTCGGCGCCTTGTCGAAGCGGGCGGTCAGCGCCTCGAGGTCGTCCTCGGTGCCGCGGAACCAGACCGGCAGCGTGGCGGCGGCGAGGTCGGTCATCACCGGGTCGGCCGGATCGTGCGGGTCGACCACCTCGCAGAGCGAGCCCGAGGTGTCGCAGACAAAGTGGCGGTAGCCGTAGATCTCCTCGGCCTTCTCGATGAAGTGGAGCGCGTCGCGGGTGGCGGCGATCTCGGCCTCGCGGTGGCGGCGCTGGCGGCGGATGTATTCGTCGAAGGGGATGCCGCCCTTCGCCGGGTCGCCGGGCTTGCCGAGGTAGGTCGAGAGCGGCTCGAGGTTGTGGAAGGTGATGTTGGAGGCGATGTAGATCGAGTCGGAGCGCAGCAGCTGGCGCAGGAAGGGGTTGCGCATCGCCTCGCGCTTGAAGTTGTCGACGATGTGCTCGCCCATGTAGCGGGTGCCGATGCGGAAATCGACCGAGTAGTGGAACCAGTCGGCCTCCTCGCGCAGGAGCGCGGCGATGCGGGTCTTGCCGAGGCCGGACATGCCGAAGAGGGACACCCGCTTGTGGGGCGCGTCGAGCCAGTCGGCGGGCGTCTCGTAGATCATCCGCTCTAGCTAGCCGGGGGCGCAGGACGTTGCAAGCGTGCCCGCGCACGGGCGGGCACGTGTGCCCGGGTGGCACCGCATTGAAATTGCAGCGTTATTTTCGCGTCTATACGTTGTATAGACGCGCGCGGGCACGCTAGAAGGTGTAGCCCACGCGCAGGCCGGCGCCCCAGACGGTGCCGTCGTTGAAGTCGGTCTCGAGCAGGTTGTGCGTGTCGCCGAGCACGCCGTAGGTGAGGCCGCCGGTGATGGCGAAGCCGTTCACCTCGTAGGTGAGCGCGGCGGTGCCGGTGGTGCGGCCGTCGTAGGGGCCGAGCGAGGTCATCTCGCCGCCGACGCTCGGCTCCCAGGTGATCGAGAAGGAACCGGCGAGCGTGTCGGTGAGCTGGCGGCCGAGGCCGAGGTTGTAGGTCCACCAGTCGTCGGCGTACTGGATGAGCGGGCGGCCCTCGCCGAGGAGCTCGGCCGTCGCGTCCTCGTAGACCGGCGGCCTGACCGAGAATTCCGACCAGTCGACCCAGCGCACGTAGCCGAAGACGAGGGTCTTGGGCGCAACGCCGGTCTGGAAGTCGAGCTGCACCGACTGCGGCGTGTCGAGGTCGGTCTCGGTGTCCTGGGTGACCGGCCCGGGGGCGCCGGTGGGCGTGATCGTCTCCCTGGTGTCGAGGTCGTAGCCGATCTTCGACTGGTAGGTGAGCGCGACGCGCAGCGCGATCTCCGGCCGCTCGTAGGCGGCGCCGAGGAGCCAGCCGTAGCCCCACTTGTCGTCGGCCTTGACCGAATAGTCCCCGACGAAGGCGACCGCCGCCTCGGCGTCGAGCCGCTGGGCGCGGAGGCCGCCATAGACCTTGACGCTCGGGTTGACGTCGTAGGCGAGGACGGCGCTGACCTGGTAGGTCTTCACGTCGGCCTTGCTGCCGGCGTAGAGCTGCTCGTCGATGCCGAAGGCGCTGTTGGTGAAGGCGGCGGCGCCGTAGCTGGTGGCGGCCCACAGCGGCTCGTCGAAGATCAGCGCGTAGGAGAAGCGGTCGTTCAGGTCGGCCTTGTAGGCGGCGCTGATGTTCCAGCGGTCGTCGAAGACGTCGCCGGTGTTTCCCTCGAGCGGGATCGCGAACGGGGCGAGCACCCCGGCGGGGATGGTCGCCCCCTCGCCGCTCTGGTCGGGGTCGGTGTAGCTGATGCCGAACTCGGCGTAGCGGCCTTCCTGGTAGAGCAGCCGGATCGAGGCCGGGACCGTCTGCTCGAGGGCGGCGGAATGCGCCGCCGCGGCGGCGAGGGTGACGAGGGATGCTCCGGCCAGGGCCCTGGCGCTCGCCGTCATGCGGGACATTCGATCCTCCCCTGATCGCGAGTTGCTGCTTTCCCGAGTAAAGCACCACTCGCCCGCGCGGCCAAACCATCGGCGCCGGCGGAGGGGCATGCGAAGGGGGTCGTGGCCCCGCTGCAACAGGTGTCGCCGGCCGGGGTTCGGGCCCGGCCGGCGCGCGGGGTCAGTGGGCGAGGACCGCCAGCATCAGGAGGGCGACGATGTTGGTGATCTTGATCATCGGGTTCACCGCCGGGCCGGCGGTGTCCTTGTAGGGGTCGCCGACGGTGTCGCCGGTGACGGCGGCCTTGTGGGCGTCCGAGCCCTTGTAGTGCTTCTGGCCAGAGGCGTCGGTGAAGCCGTCCTCGAAGATCTTCTTCGCGTTGTCCCAGGCGCCGCCGCCGGAGGTCATCGAGATGGCGACGAAGAGGCCGTTGACGATGACGCCGAGGAGCATGGCACCCACGGCCGCGAGCGCCGCGCTGGCGCCGGCGATCCAGTTGATGACGATGAAGACGACGATGGGCGAGAGGACTGGCAGCAGCGAGGGGACGATCATCTCGCGGATGGCGGCCTTGGTCAGCATGTCGACGGCGCGGCCGTAGTCGGGCTTCGACGTGCCCTCCATGATGCCGGGGTCGGCGCGGAACTGCCGGCGGACCTCCTCGACGATCGAGCCGGCGGCGCGGCCGACGGCGGTCATGGCGATGCCGCCGAAGAGGTAGGGCAAGAGGCCGCCGATGAGGAGGCCGACGACGACGTAGGGGTTGGAGAGCGAGAAGTCGACGCTGAGGCCGTGGAAGAAGCTGCCCTCGGCGGCGGTCTGCGAGAAGAAGTGCAGGTCCTCGGTGTAGGCGGTGAAGAGGACCAGCGCGCCGAGGCCGGCGGAGCCGATGGCGTAGCCCTTGGTGACGGCCTTGGTGGTGTTGCCGACGGCGTCCAGCGCGTCGGTGGTGGAGCGCACCTCGGGGGGCAGGTCGGCCATCTCGGCGATGCCGCCGGCGTTGTCGGTGACCGGGCCGAAGGCGTCGAGGGCGACCACGACGCCGGCGAGGGCGAGCATGGTCGTCACCGCGATGGCGATGCCGAAGAGGCCGGCGAGCATGTAGGTGGAGATGATGCCGGCGACGATGACGAGCGCCGGGAGGGCGGTCGACTCGAGCGAGACGGCGAGGCCCTGGATGACGTTGGTGCCGTGGCCGGTGATCGAGGCCTGGGCGATGGAGCGGACCGGGCGGTAGTTGGTGCCGGTGTAGTATTCGGTGATGACGACGATCAGCGTCGTCACGATCAGGCCGACCACGCCGCAGAGGAAGAGATCCCAGGGGGTGAAGGTGACGCCGGTGTTGGTGGTGAGCGGATCCGACATCGCGCCCGGGAAGACGATGGCGGTCAGCGGGTAGAGCAGCACCAGCGAGAGGATGCCGGTGGCGATGAAGCCCTTGTAGAGCGCCCCCATGATGGTGCCGTTCGGCGAGAGCTTGACCGCGAAGGTGCCGGCGATCGAGGTCAGCACGCAGACGGCGCAGATCGCGAGCGGGAAGAGCATGACGTTCCAGACCACGTCCTGCCCGCCGAAGTAGATCGAGCCGAGCACCATGGTGGCGACGACGGTGACGGCGTAGGTCTCGAAGAGGTCGGCCGCCATGCCGGCGCAGTCGCCGACGTTGTCGCC
>NZ_CALLYO010000013.1 GCF_937858865.1 uncultured Amaricoccus sp.
TGCTGCTGGTGCCGGCCGCCCCGCGCGCGGCGCAGACGGTCACCATCCGCATGCGGGGCGACGCCAGGGGGGCGCATGTCGGCTTCGATCCGGTCGGCCTGCGGCTCCGCCCCGGCGATACGGTGCGCTGGCTGAACGTCGATCCGGGCAACGCCCATACCGCGACCGCCTACCATCCGGCGAACTTCGACCGGCCGCGGCGCATCCCGGCGGCTGCCCAGCCGTGGGATTCGGACTATCTGCTCGACAAGGAGAGCTTCGCGGTGACGCTGACGGTCGAGGGCATCTACGACTACTTCTGCGCGCCGCACGAGCACGCCGGCATGGTGGGCCGGCTGATCGTCGGCGATCCGGCGGCCGATTCCTGGATCGACGCGCCGGGCGCGGTCGGCGACCTGCCGGAGGCGGCGCTCGCGGCCTTCCCGACGGTCGCGGCGATCATGGACCGGGGCGTCGTGCCCGGCCAGGGATGGGCGTGATGCAGCTCGCCCGTCTCGCCCTTCCCGGGGATCTGCCCGACTCCGTGCTGGTCGACCGTGCCCGCCTGCGCGACGAGGCGGCGATCCGCGAGCTGATCCGCCGCCACAACCGGCGGCTCTTCCGTGCCGCCCGCGGCGTTCTCCGCGACGATGCCGAGGCGGAGGACGTGGTGCAGGCGGCCTGGGTGCGCGCCTTCCTCGCGCTCGACGGTTTCCGCAGCGAGGCGAACCTTGCCACATGGCTGACGCGGATCGCGCTCAACGAGGCGCTCGGGCGGGTGCGCCGGCGCAAGCCGGCCGTCGATCTCGACCGGCTCGACGAAGGAGGCATCGTCATGTTCCCGCTCTCCCCGACCCCGCCCGGCCCCGAGAGCGAAGCCGGCCGCGCCCGGGTGCGCGAGGTGCTGGAGCGGGCCGTCGACGGCCTGCCCCCCGCCTTCCGGACGGTCTTCGTGCTGCGGGCGATCGAGGGGCTCGACACGGAGGAGACGGCGGCGCTCCTCGGTCTCAAGCCCGAGACGGTGAAGACGCGGCTGCATCGCGCCCGCCGGCAGCTGCGGACGGCGCTCGAGCGCGAGCTGGCGCCGGCCTTCTCGGAGATCTATCCGTTCGGCGGCGCTCGCTGCGCCCGCACCGCCGACCGGGTGATCGAACAGTTGCAAAGGCTCCGGCCGTCCGGCGAGTAGCGCGCCTCACATGAGGGGGCAGCGGCGCGCCCGGGCGCGCCGCTGCGTTGCGCGCGTCACGAGGCGGTCGTGCCCCAGATCGCGCGATAGGCGTCGCGGTAGCCGTTGTCGGGGTCGAAGACATTCTCGGGCCCGCCGTCGAACTCGATGTTCTCCGGCGTCACCAGGTGGATGTCGGAGACGTAGCCCGACCATTCCTCGCCGGCGAAGGCGCGGTTGAGCTCGTCGACGAGCTGCCAGCCCTGCATGTGCAGCGGCTCGGGAACGGTCGCGGCCTGGTACTGGTTCGAGCGGATGCGCTGGAAGGCCGACTCCGAGCCGTCGCCGGCGGAGATGTTGTGCGGCGGGTCGCCGCCGTCCTTGCCGGCCGAGGCGAGCGAGGGGCCCATGAAATCGTAGTAGAGATCGTTCACCGCCAGCGAGTAGGTCCACTTGTCGCCGAAGCGCTGCAGGAGCGAGGTGGTGAGCTGCGGCATGCGGCTCGAGGCCTCGGTCATCGGGGAATCCTCGAGCACGAGGACCTCGCAGCCGGGGCAGCCCTCCTTGATCGCGGTCTCCATCATCCGCGCCTTGCCGATCGCCATCTCGTAGTTCGAGTCGCCGAAGATGACGACGCCGGCGGTGCCGCCCGAGTCGACGATGGCGAGGTCGGCCGCAGTCTGCGCCACGTCGGCGATGCGGGTGTTCACGTTGGCGAACATGCCGGTCGCCGGGTCGGGGCCCGGCTCGATCGTCGCGTGCCAGCCGACGAAGGGGATGCCCGCCTCCTTCACCTGCGCGAGCGCGGCGTTCTGCTCGATGGCGTCGAACCCGCCGACGATGATCCCGTCGGGCTTCAGCGCGATGGCCTGGCTCATCGCGGCGGTGCGGGCCGAGATGTCGCCGTGGCCGTCCATCACGCGCAGTTCCCAGCCGATCGCCTCGGCCGCCTCGGCGACGCCGCGCGAGACGCCCTCGGTGCCGCCGTTCCTGAGATCGCCGGCGACGTAGATGATCGTCTTGCCGGCCTGCGCCTTCGGGCCGGTGGTCGGGCCGTCCCAGACCCCGGCGCGCGCCGTCGCCTTCTCGATCCGCGCCTTGGCGGCGTCGAGGCTCGCGTCCGCGCTCGCCGTGCCGGCCAGGGCCAGCAGTGCGGCCGAGGCCATGAGCAGCCCTCTTGCCATTCGTCCCGTCATTCCGTCGTCCTCCCTGGTTGATTGGCTTCCGCCTGCGGATCGCCCGGATCGGGCGCCCGCACCTTCGTGGTCCGCTTGCGCTGGGCGTAGCCGGCGATGCCGATGGCCACGAGCAGCGTGAGACCGTTGAACATCGGCTCTACCCAGAAGGAGCCGCCGAGCTGCTGGATGCCGGAGATGCCGATGGCGAGGATCACCACCCCGATGATGGTGCCCCAGACGTTGACCCGCCCGGGCTTGATCGTCGTCGAGCCGAGGAAGGCGCCGACGAGGGCGGGCAGCAGGAACTCGAGCCCGACGCTCGCCTGGCCGATGCGGAGCTTGGAGGCGAGGAGGACGCCGGCCATGGCGGTCAGCACGCCCGACGTCACGAAGGCGGCCATGGTGAAGCGGCGGACGGGGATGCCGTTCAATGCCGCGGCCTTGGGATTGGCGCCGATGGCGTAGAGGTAGCGCCCGATCGGCAGGTACTCGAGCACGAACCACAGAACGACTGCGAGCGCGAGGACGTAGAAGCCGGTGATCGGCATGCCGAGGATGCGCATCCCGTTCAGGGCGAAGAAGCCGTCGGGCAGGGTGCCGATGATCTGCCGGCCATCGGAGTGCCACATGGCGACGGCGTAGAGCACCGTGCCCATGCCGAGGGTGGCGATGAAGCTGTCGATCTGCGCCACCTCGACGAGGAGGCCGTTCAGGAAGCCGACGAAGGCGCCGAGCAGGAGCACGATCACCACCGCGACCGGCCAGGGAACCCCGTACCAGACCTGCAGGCTGATCGCGAGGATGTGCCAGAGGACGACCCCGTAGCCCACGGTCAGGTCGATCTTGCCGGTCACCATCGGCACCATGGCCGCGAGGGAGAGGATGGCGATGATCGACTTGTCGGCGACGATCGAGCGGGCGTTGAGCAGCGTCGGGAAGGTGTCGGGGAGGAGCAGCGAGAAGAAGAGCGCGAGCAGGGCCGTGAGCACCACGAGCCCGTAGACCGGCAGGAGGCGCGCGAGCCTCTGTCCCGGTCCGAGCGTGGCGAGTTCCGCCCGCGTCGGCTCCAGGGCATCCGACTTGATCGAGTTGACCGACATGCGCGCTCCCTCAGACGGCTTCGGAGACCGAGGCCGCGGTGATGACCGCCTCGGTTGTGAGCGCCGGGCCGGCGAGTTCGCGCACGATCCGGCCGCGGCTGAAGACGAGCGCGCGGTGGCAGATCTGCGCGACCTCCTCGAAATCCGTCGAGACGATGATCACCGCGAGCCCGTCTTCGAGCGCCCGGGCGATCAGCGCGTAGATCTCCGCCTTGGCGCCGACGTCGACGCCGGCGGTCGGATCCTCGGCGATCAGGAGCCGTCGCGCGCTCGCCAGCCAGCGCGCGACGACGACCTTCTGCTGATTGCCGCCCGAGAGGGCCTCGATCGCCAGCTCGGGCGCGTTCGGGCGCAGGCCGACCCGTGCGCCGAGCGCCGCCGCCCGGTCCGCCTCATGGCGGGGGGAGAGGATCGAGAAGAGCCCGCGCCCGGAGGCGCCCGGGTTGAGGAAGATGTTCTCCCGCACGCTCAGCGCCGAGGCGACGGCCTCCTCGCCGCGGTCGCGCGCCACGAGGCCGATGCCCTGCCCGAGCGCCTCGACGGGGCTCGCGGCGCGCACCTCGCGGCCGTCGAGCCGGATGGTTCCGCTGTGGGGCACGACGCCGAAGAGCGCCCGCCCGATGTCCTCCTGCCCTGCGCCGCGCAGTCCGACAAGGCCGAGGAGCTCGTTGCGGCGGAGATCGAAGTCGATGGGGCCGACGCCCTCGGTGCGCAACCCGCGCACCTCAAGCCGCACGCCCTCGGACGGACGCTCCTCCCGCAGGAAGGCCTCGAAGGTCGAGCGCCCGACGATCAGGCGCACCAGGCCCTCCGGGGTCATCTCCGCGACCGGCCCCTCTCCGACGACCGCCCCGTCGCGCAGCACCACCACGCGGTCGGCCACGCGGAAGATCTCGTCCAGCCGGTGCGAGACGTAGATCATTCCCACGCCGCGCTCCCTGAGCGAGCGCATGACCGCGAAGAGCCGCTCGACCTCGTTGGCGGGAAGGCTCGCCGTCGGTTCGTCCAGCACGAGGAAGTCGCAGTCGGTGGCGAGCGCGCGCGCGATGGCGACGAGCGACTTCTCGGTGCGGCTGAGCGATTTCACTCGCGTCTCAGTGTCGATATCGCAGCCGACGAGGGCGAGCGCGGCCTCGGCCGCGCGGGCCGTCGTCTTCCAGTCGATCGCCCCGAGGCCGGCGCCGCGGCCGAACCCCTGGGCGAGCGCGACGTTCTCCGCGACCGTCATCCATTCCACGAGGCCGAGGTCCTGGTGGATGAAGGAGACGGGCTTGGCGCCGTCCCGCCCCGGCGGCCGGTCGAGGACGATCTCGCCCGAGTCGGCGCGGTGGATGCCGCCGAGGATCTTGATGAGCGTCGACTTCCCGGCGCCGTTCTCGCCGAGCAGCGCCACGATCTCTCCGGCCCGTACGTCGAAGCTGACGCCCTTGAGCGCCTTGGTGCCGCCGAATGTCTTTGCGACATTGTCGAACCGGAGCGTCGCACCGCCGCGCAATTCCGTCCCCCCTTCGCCGGCGGTTCTCGTCCTGCCGGATGTGCACGGCTCTCCGGCCGCTACCCGCGCAGTTGGCGTCCGGCATGCGCACCCTGTCAAGCCTGCCGGCGACGAAAAGCCGCGGCTGCTAGAGCACCGGGCCGAGCATGGCGACAGTGTTGTTCCAGATATGCCGGCGGCGCGACCAGCGCATGACGTCGGCGCTGTCGACCCGATCGGAGCGGGCGATGTAGCTCGCCTGGCGGGCGCGCATGGCCGAGGTGAGCGGGCGGTCGACGAAGAGGATGTTGTTCTCGAAGTTGAGCTCGAAGCTCCGCCGGTCGATGTTGGCCGAGCCGATCAGCGTCACCTCGCCGTCGACCGTCACCGACTTGGCATGCAGGAGGCCGCCGACGTACTCGTAGATCTTCACCCCGGCGTCGAGCAGCTGGGGGTAGTAGCTGTGGCTGGCCGCCGCCACGATCCAGCTGTCGTTCCGGGCCGGGAAGACAATGGTGGTGTCGACCCCGCGCCGGGCGGAGGCGCAGAGGGCGGCCTGGATCGGCTCGTCCGGGACGTAGTAGGGGGTGGTGATGACGAGCTCGCGGCGGGCGGCGTACATCAGGCTCTCGAACATCTCGGGCATCGCCGAGTAGCGGACGGTGGCGCCGCTGGCGATGACCTGGGCGGGGAAGCCTTCGCCGATCTCGAGCGGCTCCTCGAAGAGCGGCGAGAGGTCCTCCTTGGTGTGGGCCATCCAGTCGGTGGCGAAGACGTGCTGGTTCTGCCGCACGATCGGGCCCTCGAAGCGGATCATCGCGTCGACCCAGGGGGCGAAGCGCGGCTTCACCGCGAAGGCGGCGTCGGCGCAGTTGTTCGAGCCGCAGTAGGTGATGCGGTTGTCGATCACCACGATCTTGCGGTGGTTGCGCATGTCGATGCGGCCCTTGAGCGGGCGCGAGAGCGGGAAGCCGATGGGGAGCGCCGCGGCGAGGCGGACGCCCGCCTCGGCCATCGACCGCCAGTGCTCGGAGCGGATCATGGCGCGGGAGCCGAGGTCGTCGGCCATGGCGCGGCAGACGACGCCGCGGGCGGCGGCGCGCTTCAGCGCCTCGGCGACCTTGAGGCCGTTGGTGTCGGCGAGCCAGATGTAGAAGCAGATGTGGACGTGGCGCTCGGCGGCGTCGATGTCGGCGACCGTGTTGTCGATCACGTCGTCGCTGTCGCCGAGCAGGCGCCCGTGGTTGCCGCCGACGACCGGGAAGCCGGAGATCGACTGGCCGACACGGAAGAGCGGCATGAGGTGCGGCGGGACCCCGGCGTCCTCGCCCTCGCCCTCGTGCGGGCCTATGCGGGCGAAGGGTGCCAGGCGCTCCATAGCGCGCTTGAAGCGGGCGATGCGGCGGTGGCCGATGTTCGTCTCGCCGAAGAGGACGTAGGCGAGCATCCCGACCACCGGGGCGACGATGATGACGACGACCCAGGCGAGGCGAGAGGCGGGCTCGCGGTGCGGGCGCAGGAGGGCGCGGCCGACGAAGAAGACCTGCAGCGCGAGGTGCAGGGTGAGCAGGGTCCAGCCCGGCAGGTGGCCGAGGCTCCAGAGCCAGGCGGTCGTGTTCATCGGCGGGTCCGGGGTGCGCGGGTCAGGCCATCATCTCCTTGGTGGCCGTGAGCTTCAGCTCGGGCCAGTCGCGGGCGACGCGGTCGATGTCCCACTGCAGGCGGGTCATGTAGACTGGGTCACCGTCGTGGTCCTCGGCCATGTGGCCCTTGTTGGCCCGGGCGAAGGCGTCCACGCGGTCCTTCGGGCCGGAGAGCCAGCGGGCGGAGGTGAACTGGGTCGGCTCGAAACGGACCGGCAGGCCGTATTCCTGCTCGATGCGGGAGGCGAGGACGTCGAACTGGAGCGGGCCGACCACGCCGACGATCCAGCCCGAGCCGACCTGCGGCTTGAAGAGCTTGGAGGCGCCCTCCTCGGCGAACTGGTTCAGCGCCTTCTCGAGGTGCTTGGCCTTCATCGGGTCGCCGGCGCGGACCGACTGGAGGAGCTCGGGGGCGAAGGAGGGGATGCCGGTGAAGCGGATCGCCTCGCCTTCGGTCAGCGCGTCGCCGATGCGGAGCTGGCCGTGGTTCGGGATGCCGATGATGTCGCCGGCCCAGGCGTCCTCGGCCAGCGCCCGGTCCTGGGCGAGGAAGAGGACGGGGCTGGCGACCGTCATGGGCTTGCCGGTGCGCACCTGGGTGAGCTTCATGCCGCGCTGGAAGTGGCCGGAGCAGAGGCGGACGAAGGCGACGCGGTCGCGGTGCTTGGGGTCCATGTTGGCCTGCACCTTGAAGACGAAGCCGGTGACGGCGGGCTCCCAGGCACCGATGGCACGCGGCTCGGCGGGGTGGACGAGCGGCGGGGGGCCGTAGGCGCCGATGCCGGCCATGAGCTCCTGCACGCCGAAGGAGTTGATCGCCGAGCCGAACCAGATGGGGGAGAGGTTGCCGTCGAGCATCGCTTGGCGGTCGAAGGCGGGGAGGAGCTCGCGGGCCATGGCGACCTCCTCGCGCAGGGGGGCGAGGAGCGGGGCGGGGATGTGCGCCTCCATGGCCGGGTCGTCGAGGCCGCGCATGCTGATGCTCTCGGCACGGCGGTTGCGGTCGGCGCGGTCCATGAGCTCGAGACGGTCGTGGAGCATGTCGTAGCAGCCGAGGAAGTCGCGGCCCTGGCCGATCGGCCAGGAGGCGGGGCAGACGTCGAGCTGGAGCTCCTGCTGGATCTCGTCGATGATCTCGAAGGTGTCGCGCGCCTCGCGGTCCATCTTGTTGCAGAAGGTGAGGATGGGCAGGTCGCGCAGGCGGCAGATCTCGAAAAGCTTGCGGGTCTGGCTCTCGACCCCCTTGGCGCCGTCGATGACCATGACCGCGGCGTCGACCGCGGTCAGCGTGCGGTAGGTGTCCTCGGAGAAGTCGGCGTGGCCGGGGGTGTCGACGAGGTTGAACCACCAGTCGCGGAAGGGGAAGGACATGGCCGAGGCGGAGACGGAGATGCCGCGCTCCTGCTCGAGCTTCATGAAGTCGGAGCGGGTGCGGCGCGCCTCGCCCTTGGCGCGGACCTGGCCGGCGAGCTGGATGGCGCCGCCGTAGAGCAGGAACTTCTCGGTCAGCGTGGTCTTGCCGGCGTCCGGGTGGGAGATGATCGCGAAGGTGCGGCGCCGGGCGATCTCGGGCGGGAGCGGCGGCATGTTGGCGGTTCGGTCGAGCATGGGCTCGGGATATACGGGGGCGCGCGGCCGGTGGGAAGATCCCGCGGCGCCCCGGGGTTATCGCGGGCTATCGCGTCGGCAGCGCGGCGGCGAGGCGGGTCCATTCGGGCTCGTCGCCGGGGAGGCCGAGGCGGAGCCAGGTCGGGGACCAGGGGAAGACGCGGGTCCAGATGCGGGCGCGGGCGAGGCGGGCCTGCGCGGCGGCCGCGTCGGGGGTGGCGTAGGTGCGGAAGAGGGAGGTGCCGCCGACGAGGGGCCAGGGGGTGAGGGCGTCGAGGCGGCGGGCGTCGGCGGCGAGGCGGGGGCGGGGGGCCTCGGTCCAGGCGGTGTCGGCGAGGGCGGCGGCGCCGAGGGCGAGGGCGGGACCGCTGACCGCCCAGGGGCCGGCGAGATCGGCGAGGCGGGCGATGTCGGCCGGGGCGCCGAGGGCGAAGCCGAGGCGGAGGCCGGCGAGGCCGGTGAACTTGCCGAGCGAGCGGAGGACGACGAGGCCGGGTCGGCCGAGGTGCGGGACGAGGGAGAGCTCGGGGGTGGGGTCGGCGAAGCTCTCGTCGACGACGAGGAGGCGGGTGGTCGCGGCGAGGGCGAGGAGATCGCCGGGCCGGTGACGGCGGCCGTCGGGGTTGTTCGGGTTGACGACGACGGCGGCGTCGGCGCCGGCGAGGGCGGCGGGGTCGCCGGGTTCCTCGACCTGCCAGCCGGCGGCGCGGAAGGCGGCGGCGTGCTCGTTGTAGGTGGGCGAGAGGATGGCGGCGCGGCCGGTCGGGGCGAGGCGCGGCAGGAGCTGGATGGCGGCCTGGGCGCCGGCGAGTGGCAGGCAGGCGGCGGCCGCGGGCGCGGCGTAGGCGGTGCGGGCGGCGGCTTCGGCGGCGGCGAAATCGGCCGC
>NZ_CALLYO010000014.1 GCF_937858865.1 uncultured Amaricoccus sp.
CCGATCCGTTCCTGGATGACCGGCCATTGCTCCTCGATCGTTTCGAGCTTGGCGATGTAGTCGACGATGATGCGACCGCTCCGGTCCGAGACCCAGTGGAAGCAAGGCGCGAACATCCGTGGCTGGTCGTAGTAGGCCGGGTTCCGGTCGGCGAGCGTCGCGCGAATCCAAGCGTTGAAGTCGAGCGGCCGATCGTCACGCAGGCCTGTCTGGTTGTAGCGGACGCGGTACTTGTAGAAGGAGATCAGTCGGCTATAGGGGTGGCGCACCAGCGCAAAGGTGAAGGCCGCGTCCCAGCGATACCGGCCGATCTTCAACCGGCGCAGCCGTGCGCTATCGTGCAGCTTCGGGATGCCGAGGGCCGCCTCGACGCTGGTACCGCCGCACTTGTTGATATGTATGAAGACGTAGCGGCCCGCGAGCCGCTGCTCCAGCAG
This sequence comes from uncultured Amaricoccus sp., assembly GCF_937858865.1. Lineage (GTDB taxonomy): Bacteria > Pseudomonadota > Alphaproteobacteria > Rhodobacterales > Rhodobacteraceae > Amaricoccus. Next base: position 438 of record NZ_CALLYO010000014.1, read on the forward strand.
ATACTGCCAGCAGCGCAATCGGTACGCGAAGCCGTTCATGCCATCACCCCTTCAGCACCCTCTTGAGGTGATCGCCGAGCCGGAGCGCCAGCTGCATGATGGTGTGGGTCGGGATGGCAGAGCCGCCGGCGTCACCGCGCATCAAGGCCAATGAGGCCGAGATCCCGGGCGGTCAGCACCCAGCCGTTGACGATATAGTGGCGACCGAAACGGCGGATCTCAGGGCCCGGCGCGACAAATGCGGCGGCAGGGCCGGCGAGCGGCAGGCCGAGAAGCGAAGCCATCAGGGCGAGTACGGAACGGCGACTGGGCATGGGACAACCTGTGGTCTCGGACGTTGGGTCAGCTAGAGGACGGCCGGGAGGCGAGTCAAGGTAGGGTCGTGACGGCTTTATAGGGCGATCCCGGCTTCGGTGAAGTCGCGCGGACCCCGGTAGCGCCGCGAGACGCCGGCGACGAAGGCTCCGTCCCGCGCGTGCATCCGCTCGATCAGCGTGGCGTAGAGCCGGTAGCTGCGCGAGGCCTGGTTGTAGCCACCGGTGGCGAGCGCATACTCGATCTTGCGTCCGAGGTCGGCGGTGAACTTGAAGTGCATGATCGGGACGACCCGGGGGGCGACCGGCTTGCTGGTCACGTGGCAGTTCAGGAACCAGTCCCCCGGGCGCCAGAGGACGACCGGGGTCTTGTGGATCGGACTGGCTCCCTGGTAGCGGTAGCCGGAGAGCCGACGACGGATCCGCCGCACCAGCGTGCCCTGCGGCAGGACGCCCCAGGTGGCGAAGAGCCGCGCCACGCTCCCCGGATAGACGGTGCGCGGAACGGGCGGGCTCTCGCGCGGCTGGCGCGGATCGAGATGGGGCCTCGCGTCGAAGAACCAGGCGTCGTCAAGGCGGAAGTGCACGGAGTCCCGGCCGAGGATGTCGCGCACCCGTTCCGGGTACATGTCGACCATGACCCCCCAAGCCGCCTCGGCGCCTTCGGCGGCGAGGGACGCGAAGAAGGTCGGCAGGTTCGTCGGCAGCGCCAGGAACTCGTCCGGGTCGACCACCACCGCCCATTGGCCAACGCAGAACTGGTCGAGCAGCTGGTCGCGCCAGAGGCGGACCGCCCGGGTCTCTCGGATCCGGGCGAGCGTCTCCGGCGGATAGGAGACCTGCGCGAAGTAGCGGATGCCGCTGCCGATCACCATCACGTCGGGCTGACCGGCGAGGAACTCGCGGGTCCCGTCGGTCGAACGGTCGTCGAGGACGATGAAGCGGTCGGCCCCGAGGCGGCGGTAGTGTGCGAGGAAGGCCGGAAGGAAGAACATCTCGTCGTGCACGATGGCGCAGACCGTCGCGGCATAGGTCCCGAGCATCGGGTTCGCGCAGATCTCGAGCGGCGCGTGCCCCGCCGAGAGCGAGGCCGCGGACGGAGACAGGCGGTCCATCGCCCCCTCAGGCACCGGCGAGCGCCCGGAACTGGCGGTTGCTCTCGATCAGCGCGTCGTAGCTGCCCTCCGCGACCACCCGGCCACCCTCGAGCATGAAGATCGTGTCGCACTCGCGCACGGTCGAGAGCCGGTGCGCGATCATCACCACGGTCTTGGCCCGGCCTAGGTTGTGCACCGCATCCATCACCGCCCGCTCGGTCAGGTTGTCGAGCGCGCTCGTCGCCTCATCGAGGATCAGGACGTCGGGATCGTGGTAGAGGGCGCGGGCGATGCCGATCCTCTGCCGCTGCCCGCCCGAGAGCCGGACCCCGCGCTCGCCGACCTTGGTGGCGTAGCCGTCCGGGAGCTCGCGCATGACGAAGTCGTGGAGCTCGGCGATCCGCGCCGCCCGCTCCACCGCCGCCTGGTCGATGTCCTCGGCGGCGCGCCCGAAGGCGATATTCGCCGCCACCGTGTCGTCGGCGAGGAAGATCTGCTGCGGCACGTAGCCGATCGAGCGCTGCCAGGCGCGCAGGTTCTCGGCCGTGATCGGGATGCCGTCGACCGAGAGCGTGCCGCGATCGGGCACGAGCAGCCCGAGCATGATGTCGACGGTCGTGGTCTTGCCGGCCCCGGTGCCGCCGACAATGCCGACGGTGCTCCTGGCCGGGATCACGAGGCTCAGGCCCTGGACCGCCGTGCGCTCGGCATGCGGATAGGCGTAGTGCACGTCCTCGATCTCGAGCCGCTCGGTCAAGCGCAGTGCCGGAGCGCTCTTCCCGGATGCGGGGCGGATCGGCGTGGCGGCGGCCATGGCCACAAAATCCTTGTGCAGCTTGTCGAGGGTGCCCGTGGCGAAACGCATCTGGCCGAGCGAGCCATAGACCTGCTGCAGGGAGGGGAAGAGGCGGATGGCCGCGAAGGCGAAGAGCGAAAGGATGGGTATCACGCTGCTGAACGATCCCTCCCCGGTGATCAGCAGATAGAGGATGAAGCCCACGAGGCCGCCGAAGGCGACGCCCTCGATCACATGGCGCGGTACTTCGACCAGGCTCATGCTGATGGCATCGTATTCGGCAATGCGCCGCGCCGGGCCCCGGAAGCGGTCGACGAAGTACCCTTCGAGCCCGAGGAGCTTCACGTCCTTCATCCCGCCGAAAGCTTCGCCAACGATGCGAAACCGCTGCTCGTTCAGCTGGTGGCGTTCTCTGCCCATGTGATTGATACGCCGTCGCACGCCCACATAGAGCAGGACATAGACCCCGCCGATCATCCCAGCGGTGACGAGTGCCACTCCCGGCCGCGCCACAAGGAGCAGCGCGACCAGCGCCACCGACGTCACCAGCCCGGTGAGGAACTTCATCGCCGGCAGCAATGCCGTCGCCACGACCTTCTGCACCTCGCCCAGCACCGCCGCGCCGAGGGCGGCGCTATGCCGATCGAGAAACCAGGTGTAGGGTTGGAGCAGATAGCCGCTCAGCATCCGGCTCGAGATGGTATAGCTGCGCCGCATGCTGAAGCGGTAGGTGGCGTAGGTCGTCACCATCTTGAAGACCATCCCGAAGATCACGAAGATGAAGACGCCGGAGGCGAGCGCCAGCGTGAAGCTCTGGTGGCTGGTGAAGCCGAAGGTCGAATAGACCCATGACAGATAGGCGTTGGTCTCTATGATGGCCGGGTGCTGGAGCACGAACATCAGCGGCAGGATCGACGCCACGGTAAGCATCTGGAGGAGGCCCATCACCACGATCATCGCCAGCAGAAGGTAGAACCTCCGCCGCTCCCGCGGCGTCAGCAGGTCGAGGAGCTTGCGATAGGTCTCGATCACGAGGGCACCCCTCCCGATGACTGGCCACTCATGGCCGCCCCGCCGGGGGCCGGAGTCGCCGCCGGCGGCACGACGCCGAAGGCGCGCGTCTGGGCGGCCCGACGGCTGCGGACCGCGGCGTCCCGGATCTCGGCTTCTTGAGGCCGCAGATAGAACCAGCCGCCGGCGCCGACGTAGAGCATTATGAAGACGGAGCTGGAATTCCAGGGGCTGATGGTGACGAGCACGATGGTCAGGCCCGTCAAGGCGATCAGATAGCCCCGCCGGTAGTCCGCTTCCTCCGGCGAGAGCGTCTTCTGCATCGCGATCCGCGCGAAGCTGATCCCCCAGG
>NZ_CALLYO010000015.1 GCF_937858865.1 uncultured Amaricoccus sp.
CCCAGCGCCTGCTCAACCGCGGCGCCCGCCTGACCGAGCTCCTGAAGCAGCCGCAATACTCGCCGCTCACCAACGCCGAGCAGGTGGTGGTGATCTACGCCGGCACCCACGGCTACCTCGACACCCTCGCCGTCCGGGACGTCGGCCGCTTCGAGCGCGGCCTTCTCGCCCATCTCCGCTCGTCCAACCAGGCGCTCCTCGACAAGATCCGCGACCAGGATCAGAAGATCGCCGGCGGGATCGAGGACGAGATCAAGGCCGCGATCGAGGGCTTCGCGAAGTCCTTCGCGTAGCCCGGCCGGAACCGGAGAGTAGGGGAGCCGGCCGATGCCGAGCCTGAAGGATCTCAAGATCCGCATCGCCAGCGTCAAGTCGACGCGCAAGATCACCAAGGCGATGCAGATGGTCGCCGCGGCGAAGCTCCGCCGCGCGCAGGAGGCCGCCGAGGCCGCCCGCCCCTATGCCGAGCGCATGGAGGCCGTCCTCGGCAACCTCGCCTCCGGCGTGGGCAGGAGCCCCAGCGCCCCGAAGCTCCTCGGCGGCACCGGCCGCGACGAGACCCACCTGCTCGTCGTCGCCACCGCCGAGCGCGGCCTCTGCGGCGGCTTCAACTCCTCGATCGTCCGCCTCGCCCGCGCCCATGCCCAGAGGCTGCTCGCCGAGGGCAAGACGATCCGGATTCTCACCGTCGGCAAGAAGGGCCGCGAGCAGCTCCGCCGCGACATGGGCAAGTACCTCGTCGGCCACGTCGACCTCTCCAACGTGCGCAAGATCGGCTACGGCAACGCCCAGGCCATCGCCCAGGACGTGATGCACCGCTACGATACGGGCGAGTTCGACGTCTGCACCATCTTCTACAACCGCTTCCAGTCGGTGATCTCGCAGATCCCGACCGCGCGCCAGCTCATCCCCGCCGTCTTCGATGAGGGCGATGCCGGCGCCTCGCTCGCGCAGTACGAGTACGAGCCCGACGAGGAGGCGATCCTGTCCGAGCTGCTGCCGCGCGGCGTCGCCACCCACATCTTCACCGCGCTCCTCGAGAACGGCGCCTCCGAGCAGGGCGCGCGCATGAGCGCGATGGACAACGCCACCCGCAACGCCGGCGAGATGATCGACCGCCTGACCATCGTCTACAACCGCTCGCGTCAGGCCGCGATCACCAAGGAACTGATCGAGATCATTTCGGGCGCCGAGGCGCTCTAGACGGAGACACGCACCATGGCCAAGCAAGCAGTCGGCAAGATCACCCAGGTCATCGGCGCCGTCGTCGACGTCCAGTTCGAGGACCATCTGCCCGAGATCCTGAACGCGCTCGAGACCGACAACAACGGCAAGCGCCTCGTGCTCGAGGTCGCCCAGCACCTCGGCGAGTCGACCGTCCGCACCATCGCCATGGACTCGACCGAGGGCCTCGTCCGCGGCGAGAAGGTCACCGACACCGGCAAGGCGATCCAGGTCCCGGTCGGCGACGGCACGCTCGGCCGCATCCTCAACGTCGTCGGCGAGCCGGTCGACGAGAAGGGCCCGGTCGCGGCCGAGGAATACCGCCCGATCCACGCGCCCGCCCCCGACTTCGCCGCCCAGGCCACCGAATCCGAGGTCCTCGTCACCGGCATCAAGGTCGTCGACCTCCTCGCCCCCTACGCCAAGGGCGGCAAGATCGGCCTCTTCGGCGGCGCCGGCGTCGGCAAGACGGTGCTGATCCAGGAGCTGATCAACAACATCGCCAAGGTGCACTCCGGCTATTCGGTCTTCGCTGGCGTCGGCGAGCGCACCCGCGAGGGCAACGACCTCTACCACGAGTTCATTGAGTCGGGCGTCATCAACATCGACGACCTCTCGAAGTCCAAGGTGGCGCTGGTCTACGGCCAGATGAACGAGCCGCCGGGGGCCCGCGCCCGCGTCGCCCTCTCCGGCCTGACGCTGGCCGAGCAGTTCCGCGACCAGTCCGGCACCGACGTCCTCTTCTTCATCGACAACATCTTCCGCTTCACCCAGGCCGGCTCCGAGGTGTCCGCGCTCCTCGGCCGCATCCCCTCCGCCGTGGGCTACCAGCCGACGCTCGCCACCGACATGGGCCAGCTCCAGGAGCGCATCACCTCCACCCGCCGCGGCTCGATCACCTCGGTGCAGGCGATCTACGTCCCCGCCGACGACCTGACCGACCCGGCGCCCGCCACCTCCTTCGCCCACCTCGACGCCACGACGGTGCTCTCCCGCGCCATCTCCGAGCTCGGCATCTACCCCGCCGTCGACCCGCTCGACTCGACCAGCCGCATCCTCGACCCGCAGGTCGTCGGCGAGGAGCACTACCAGGTCGCCCGCGACGTCCAGGGCATCCTGCAGCGCTACAAGTCGCTGCAGGACATCATCGCCATCCTCGGCATGGACGAGCTCTCGGAGGAGGACAAGCTCACCGTCGCCCGCGCCCGCAAGATCCAGCGCTTCCTGTCGCAGCCCTTCGACGTGGCCCAGGTCTTCACCGGCTCCCCCGGCGTGCAGGTCCCGCTCGCCGACACCATCGACAGCTTCAAGCGCGTCGTCGCCGGCGAGTTCGACCATCTGCCGGAATCTGCCTTCTACATGGTTGGCGCCATCGACGAGGTCATCAAGAAGGCCGAGCGCATGGCCGCCGAAGCCGCCTGA
>NZ_CALLYO010000016.1 GCF_937858865.1 uncultured Amaricoccus sp.
ATCGGCTCCGACGGCTCGTTGACACCCATGAAGATCGGGTTAATTCCTGGGTGAGACCCGAGCGATTTCAATGAGTTGAGCGGAGTCGCACGCGTGCGACTCGCTGGCGCCCCGTGTTCGGGGAGGCGATCCGACGGCTCCGCCTAGAGGCCGGTCTCGAAGGTCTTGCCGATGACCAGGAAGACGCGGTTGCTGGTCGCATCCTCCGGGTCCTCGACGCGATGGCGGAAGCCGTAGCCGATCTGGGCGCTGACCGTCTCGGTCAGGTTGTGGATGTAGCTCGCGGTGAAGTCGGTGCGGTCGATGCCCGGATCGTCGGGATCGTCCTCGTCGACCTGGGTGGCGTAGGAGGCGTCGAGCGCGAGGCTCGAGACGCGGGTGAGCTCGTGGGTGAAGCCGAGCCCGGCGCCGGTGACGCGCGAGTCCGAGCCGTCCTGGCCGCCACCGTAGCGCTGGAAGACGCGACCGGAGATCCGGCCCCGGGGGAGGTTGTAGAAGCCGCGGACCACGCCGCTCAGGCGGTCCTGGGGGGCGGCGGTGGTCCAGCGCGCCTCGCCCGTGAGGGTGAAGTCGGGCAGGACGTAGCGGAAGTCGCCGCGGACCGTCGGACCGGTGTCGTGCTGGGTGGTGTCGCGGAAGTCGTCGATCGTCTCGTCGCGCTTGCGGTCGGCATAGCCGAGGCCGCCGCGGACCCGCAGGTTCTCGGTCGGGGTATAGGCGATCCCGACGTCGCCCTCGGCGACGTTGATCTCCTCGTCGGTGCTGTTGTCGGCCGAGTACCAGTAGTAGCCGGCGGCGGCGACGGCGGCAAAGACCGGGGTGATCTGCAGCGTCCAGGTGACGTCGCCCTGTGCCGAGCGCCGCGGCACGAGGTCGTCCCGGCCGGTGTCCTCGCTGTAGTCGAAGTTCGTCGCCGCGAGGTTGAAGTCGTAGGTGCTGGGCGAGTTGGTCCCGATGGCGAAGCCGATGTCGGCGTCGGAACGGTACTCGATCGAATCCCTCTGAAATCCGGTCAGGTCGTCGGGCAGCGGCCCGTCGATGTCGATCGGCCCGAGGTAGTCGACGCGCCGCGAGCGGATGCGGGCGCCGACGTCGAAGCTCGTGTTCGCTCCCTCGTCGCTGAAGTCGAAGTAGGCGGTGCTCGGCGAGGCGACGACGAAATCGAAGCTCTGGCCGGCCTCGTCGAGCGCGCGGAGGCCGGTGTCGAGGCCGAGCGCGAGGCTCTGGGTCGGGGTCTCCTTGAGATAGTCGAACGCGGCCCGGGTGTCGCCGTAGTAGCTCGTCCCCGGCGAGGGGTCGTCGAGGTTGTAGTTCGAGTCGCCTACGAGGCTCTGGGAGAGCGTGGTGGTGAGGACGCCGCCTGCCTCCTGGGCCTTCGCGGGGAGGAGCGCGAGGTCGGGAATCCCGGCGGTGACCGCCAGGGTCAGGGCGGCGAGAGCGGCGCGCTGCATTGGCCCCTCACTCGAAGAGGCGTCGCTCGGGGACGACGATCACGTCGCCCTCGCGCATCGTGATCATGGACTGGATGGCGGCGCCGCGCTCCACGGCGTTGAAGTTGAAGAGATAGAGCCGCTCCTGGCCGGTGGCCGGATCGTTGCGGCGGAGCTGGATGCGCTTGGTGGCGGCGAAGCGCTCGAGCCCGCCGGCGAGCGCGATCGCTTGGAGGAGGGTGGTGCCAGCCTCGACCTCGCGCAGGCCCGGATCGGCGACCTGGCCGACGACGTAGATCGGGAAGGTCTCGCCGGTATCGGAGACCGCGGTCACCGAGACGAAGACGCTCGGGCGGACGGCGAAGTTCGAGGCGAGGCGGTCGGCGATGGCATTCTCGACCGTGTCGACGGTGCGCCCCTGCGCCTGGATTGTGCCGGCGAGCGGCACCGAGATGCGGCCGTCGGGCAGGACCAGCACCGTCCGGTTCAGCGTCTCGTCCTCGAGCACGGTGATTGCGAGCTGGTCACCCGGCTGGATGCGGTAGCCCGCGCTCTGCGCGTACGCCAGCGGCGCGGCAAGGAGCGCCAGCAGGGTCGCGAGCAGGAATTTCCTCATCAAACTGCCTCGTTTCCGAAGATTCTTGTGAGATGTAAACCACAAGGAACCGCCGGGGGGAAAGGGGAAAGCCCCCGCCCGGCGCCGTTATGCCGGGCGGGCGTCGTCATTTTGCAACAGCAGGCACCGGTGGTGCTTGTGCCTCGGAAGGCCGGCAGGGGAATCGCATTTGAGGATTTGGGTTTTCTTCTGGGTTGAGATGGATTCT
>NZ_CALLYO010000017.1 GCF_937858865.1 uncultured Amaricoccus sp.
GAGGCACGCCTCGGCGTTGGAATAGTGCAGCCGGCCGGTCACCGGCACTGCGATGGTCTCGCCGTCCGCGCTCCGGAACGGCCAACGGCCGGGCTCGCGAAAGTTCGTGTCGATGATGCACGCGTGCCGCGGCAGCGCGTCGGGTGTCGATGGGTCGCCATGCTTCTCGAGATATGCATCCGACCCGACGAGAACGATGCGGACGTCGCAGAGCTTACGGGCGATCAGACTGGTGTCGGCCGGGCGCCCCACGCGCACGGCCACGTCAAAGCCTTCGTCCACCAGGTTCACGACACGATCGGAGAAGCTGACGTCGAGCTCGATTTCGGGATAGCTCGCAGCGAAGTCGTTGAGCGCGCGCGCGAGCTCGACGATTCCGAAGGTCAGGGGAGCGGTGAGACGCAGCCGGCCGCGCGGCGATTGTGCGACGTTCCTGATCGCCAGGTCGAGGTCGTCTATCTCGTCCAGGATGGCGCGGACTCGCTCGAAGTAGGCGCGACCCGCTTCCGTCTCGGACACGGCGCGCGTCGTCCGGTTCAGCAGTCGCACGCCGAGTTCGGCTTCGAGACGCGAGACGAGCTTGGACGCCTGGCCGGAGCTGGTGCCGAGCTTCACAGCGGCGCCAGTAAAGGAGCGGGCCTCGACCACCGCAACGAACATGCGATCACACTCGAGACGATCCACGAGCTATTCGTCCTTGGAAGCGATCAGTGCCTTCCGGCGATCATTATCACGAGATCCCAAGGAGATCTAACTCGCGCACTTGCCAATCTACAAAACCGAAAGACGCAGCGATTGGGAGTTCAGGCAGCGATACGCCGCCCCACCGGCATGGCCTTTTCGACCGCATCCGCGGCCAGCTGCGCGGTCGCGGCGGACAATGTCCAGCCCAGGTGACCGTGGCCGGTGTTGTAGAACACCCCGGGCCGACGCCCTTGCCCCACCCGCGGCATCATGTTCGGGTTCATCGGCCGCAGCCCGCACCAGGCGACGACCCTGTCGGTGCTCATCTTCGGGAACTGCTCGCGCGACCAGTCGATCAGCGGCCTGATGCGATCGTAGCGGATATCGCGATTGAACCCGTTGAACTCCGCCGTCCCGGCGACGCGGAACCGATCGCTCCCCAGGCGGCTGGTGACGATCTTCGTCGCCTCGTCGAGGATGCTCACCGTCGGGGCTGCCTCCTGGCTTTCCTGCGTGCCGAGGTGGACGGTGATCGAGTACCCCTTGACCGGATAGATGTTGAGCCGGTCGCCGAGCATGCTCGCGAACCGTCGGCTCGTCGTCCCCGCGCAGATCACCACCCCGTCGACCTCGATCGGACGCCAGACATCCGCGGCAGCCTCGTCCTCGTCATGGTCGGGCGCCACCGGCATCCAGCGGATATCGTAGCCACCGCTCTTCGGGACAATGCTCTCGACCTCCGCGTCGAAGATGAACCGCACGCCACGGCGGCCGCAGGCGTCGGCGAGGCCACGGGTGAACTTGTGGATGTCGCCCGTTGAATCCGACGGCGTGAAGAAGCCGCCGTAGTAGGTTCCCTTCAAGGTGGGCTCGATCTGGCGGATTTCCTCGGGGGTGACCGACCGCCGTTCGAGGCCGCCTTCCGTGAGCAGCTTGTTGACCTTCGCGGCCTTCTCGAAGCTCTCCTTGTCGCGGTAGAAATGCAGGATTCCGCAGCGCTGAAGATCGAAGTCGATGTTTTCCCGCTCGGCCATCGCGAACATGTGCCGGCGGGCCTCGATCGCGAGCCGCACCGTCTCGATGGTATTCTGTCGGTAGTCCGGGATATGGCGAACAAACTCCGCCATCCAGGAATACTTGTGCCAGCTCGGCGTCGGATTCATCAGGAGCGGCGCATCGCGCCTCAGCATCCAGCGCATCCCTTGCCACACCGTGGACGCCTTGTTCCAGACCTCCCCATTGCTGGCAGAGAGCTGCCCACCGTTCGCGAACGAGGTCTCCATTCCGGCGTAGCGCTGCTGATCGAAGACCGTGACCTCGTAGCCACGCTCGCTGAGTGCGTACGCGGTGGTGACGCCCGCGATGCCTGCGCCGATGACGGCGATACGGGTCATTGCCGTTCCCCCGAAGTGGAAGAGTGAGAAGCCGACGATACGACTGCCCAAGCCGACGTGTCTATCGTGCCGCAGGAACTGGCGCAGCCCATACGCTGATCATCACCCGGGCCAAACGCTCCAGCGACACGGCGATTCTTCCTCTCGGAACCTTTTGAGTCGCCCACCCTTCTGCGACTGCACACCGAGGTCTACTTACCGAAGACCACGGTGCGGCTGCCGCAAAGCAGCACGCGGCGTTCGAGGTGGCTCTTCACCGCGCGGGCGAGGACGCGGGATTCGGTGTCGCGGCCGATGGCGACGAGGTCGTCGCTGGTGTCGGCGTGGCTGACGCGGGCGACGTCCTGCTCGATGATCGGGCCCTCGTCGAGGTCGGCCGTCACATAGTGGCTGGTGGCGCCGATCAGCTTTACGCCGCGGGTGTAGGCCTGCTTGTAGGGGTTCGCGCCCTTGAAGGCCGGCAGGAACGAGTGGTGGATGTTGATCGCCCTGCCGGAGAGCCTGCGGGTGAGGTCGTCGGAGAGGACCTGCATGTAGCGGGCGAGGATGACGAGCTCGGCGCCGGTCTCATCGACGAGGGCGAGGAGCGCGGCTTCCTGCTGCGGCTTGGTCTCGGGCGTCACCGGCAGGTGGACGAAGCGGATGCCCTCGTGATCGGCAATGCGACGGGCGTCCTCGTGGTTCGAGACGAGCGCGGCGACCTCGGCGCGCAGCCAGCCGACGCGGATCTGGTAGAGCAGGTGCAGGAGCGCGTGGTCGAACTTCGAGACCATTGCGATGACTTTCGGCGGGCGCGCCGCGTCGACGACCTTCAGGTCGAGGCCAAGCTTCTCGGCGGTGGGGGCGAGCGCCTTCTCGACCGCCGTAGCGCTCAGCCCTTCGGGACCGAAGAATGCGACGCGCAGGAAGAAGCGGTCGGTTGGCCGGTCCCAGTGCTGGTGGGTCTCGTGAATGTTGCCGCCGAGGTCGGCGATGGCCGTCGAGACGGCGGCGATGATCCCCGGCAGGGGAGCACTCGTCAGGGTCAGGATGAACGAGGTCTCCGACACGTTCAGCACTCCGGGAGGTTGACGGCGAGGCCGCCGGTCGAGGTTTCCTTATATTTCACGCTCATGTCGCGGCCGGTCTGGCGCATGGTCTCTATGCAGGCGTCGAGCGGGACGACGTGGGTGCCGTCGCCGCGCAGCGCCAGCGAGGCGGCCGCGACGGCCTTGATGGCGCCGAGGCCGTTGCGCTCGATGCAGGGGACCTGGACGAGGCCCTTCACCGGGTCGCAGGTCATGCCGAGGTGGT
>NZ_CALLYO010000018.1 GCF_937858865.1 uncultured Amaricoccus sp.
AAAAGGGAGGAGACCATGGACGACCAGCAGCCCCCCGCCGATCCCGTGTGGCTCGCCGCGGAAGCGGCATCCTTCGACGCCTTCCGCCGGCTCGTCGACCGCGGCACCGATCCGGCCGACTGGCCGCGCGCCGCCCGCATCGAGAGGAACGTCCTCGTCTACGACGGCGCCGCCGTCGCCCGCGCCGCCGCCGAGCCGGCCGAGCGGCGCGCCCTCGCCGCCGAATGGGCGGCCGCCTTCGCCACCGGCCCCGGCGTCATCGTCATCAGCGGCGCCTACCCCGACCCCGCGCCCCTCGACCGCGCCACCGCGCTCTTCGAGCGGATCATCGAGGAGCAGCACCGCAGCGCGACCGGCGGCGGCGACCATTTCGCCAAGCCCGGCGCCAACGACCGCATCTGGAACGCGCTCGAGAAGCATTGCCTCGCCGACCCGGCGGGCTTCGCCCTCTACTACGGCAACCCGGCCATCGCGCTCGCGTCCGAGGCCTGGCTCGGCCCGGGCTACCAGATGACCGCCCAGGTCAACCGCGTGAACCCGGGCGGCGCCGCGCAGACCGCGCACCGCGACTACCACCTCGGCTTCATGTCGCCCGAGGAGGCCGCCCGCTTCCCCGCCCACGTCCACCGCCTCTCGCCCGCCCTCACCCTGCAGGGCGCCGTCGCCCACGGCGACATGCCGCTCGAGACCGGCCCGACGCTGCTCCTGCCCTACAGCCAGCTCTTCCTCGAGGGCTACCTCGCCTTCGGCCTCCCGGCCTTCCAGGACTGGTTCCGCGACCACCACGTGCAGCTGCCGCTCGCCAAGGGCGACCTCCTCTTCTTCAACCCCGCCCTCATGCACGGCGCCGGCACCAACCGCACCGCCGACCGCTTCCGCATGGCCAACCTCCTGCAGGTCTCCTCCGCCTTCGGCCGCGCCATGGAAGCGATCGACCGCACCCGCATGACGCTCGCCCTCTACCCGGCCCTCCTCGCCCTCTGCGCGGAGCGCCGCCTCACCGAGGCCGAGGCCGGCAACGCCATCGCCGCCGCCGCCGAGGGCTACGCCTTCCCCACCAACCTCGACACCGACCCGCCGATCGGCGGCCTCGCGCCGAAGACCCAGGCCCGGCTCACCACGGAGGCGCTGGCCGCCGGCACCGACCCCGAGGCCTTCGCCGCGCTCATCCGCGAACATGCCGCCCGCCGCCAGCCCTGACCGGCCGCTTGTTCCCGCCGGGCCCGCGTCCTAGGTTCACGCCCGAACCCGAGGATCGCCATGGCCCAGAAGCCCGTCCGCCGCAGGGCGCGAAAGCCACCGCTCGCGCAGCGCCTGCGCAACGACTTCCTGACCGGCCTCGTCGTCGTGCTGCCGATGTTCCTCACCGCCTACCTCATCTGGTGGTTCGTGGGCTTCGTCGACGACAAGGTCGTCCCGCTCGTCCCGCGCCGCTACGACCCGGAGAACATCTTCGGCCGCAACATCTTCGGCTTCGGGCTCCTGCTCTTCGTCAGCTTCACCACGCTGGTCGGCGCGCTGGCCAAGAACCTGATCGGCCGGCAGATCCTGCAGTTCGGCGAGTCGGTCCTCAGCCGGACCCCGATCGTAAGGCCGATCTACAACGGCCTGAAACAGATCGCGGAAACGATCTTCACCGACTCGGGCAACACCTTCGAGCGCCCCTGCCTCGTCGAATACCCCCGCAAGGGCTGCTGGTCCGTCGCCTTCATGTCCACCCGCGTCCACCGCGAGATCACCGAGCGCACTAGCGAGGACCTCGTCTCCGTCTTCGTCCCCATGACCCCCAACCCCACCACCGGCTTCCTGCGCTTCGTCCCGCGCGCCGAGATCGTGCCCCTCGACATGAGCCTCGAGGATGCGACCAAGCTCATCATCTCAGCCGGCCTCGTCACCGAGCCGACGGCCTCCGCGCCGGGCCGGCGGCCGAAACCCGCCGCCCCGCTGGCGCCCCCGCCGGGCAGCCGCTAGACTGGCACCGGTGACGGATTTGAGGAGCAGGAAGGCCATGAAGATCGCGGTACTCGGCGGAGACGGCTTCTGCGGCTGGCCGACCTCGCTGCATCTCTCCGACCAGGGCCATGAGGTCCACATCGTCGACAACCTCTCCCGCCGCTGGATCGACACCGAGCTCGGCGTGCAGTCGCTGACCCCGATGGACTCGATCCAGGAGCGCACCCGCATCTGGCACGCCGAGACCGGGCGGCGCATCCGCTTCCACCTCCTCGACCTCGCCAAGGACTACGAGCGGCTGAAGCAGTGGCTGGCCGAGCACCGCCCCGACGCCATCATCCACTTCGCCGAGCAGCGCGCCGCGCCCTACTCGATGAAGACCGACCGCCACAAGGTCTACACCGTCGACAACAACGTCTCGGCGACCCACAACCTCCTGTCGGCGCTGGTCGAGACCGAGCTCGACGCCCACCTCGTCCATCTCGGCACCATGGGCGTCTACGGCTATTCGACGGTCGGCGCCGCCATCCCGGAAGGCTATCTCTCCGTCGGCATCGAGACCCTCGAGGGCGAGACGGTCACCCAGGAGATCCTCTACCCGACCCGCCCGGGCTCGATCTACCACATGACCAAGAGCCTGGACCAAATCCTCTTCCAGTACTACGCCCAGAACGACGGCCTCCGCATCACCGACCTGCACCAGGGCATCGTCTGGGGCACCCACACCGAGCAGACCCGCCGCCACGTCCAGCTGATCAACCGCTTCGACTACGACGGCGACTACGGCACGGTCCTCAACCGCTTCCTGATCCAGGCCGCCATCGGCTACCCGCTGACCGTGCACGGCACCGGCGGCCAGACCCGCGCCTTCATCCACATCCAGGACTCGGTCCGCTGCATCGAGCTCGCCCTCCAGGACGCCCCGAAGCGCGGCGACCGGGTGAAGATCTTCAACCAGATGACCGAGACCCACCGCGTCCGCGACCTCGCGGCCCTCGTTGCCGAGCTCACCGGCGCCAGGATCGCCTGGCTCCCCAACCCGCGCAAGGAGGCCGCCGAGAACGACCTCGTCGTCCGCAACGACCAGTTCCGCGCCCTCGGCCTCGACCCGATCACGCTCCGCGCCGGCCTCCTCGAGGAGGTGGTGGACGTGGCGAAGAAGTACGCCTACCGCGTCGACCGCTCCCGCATCCCCTGCGTCTCGGCCTGGACCAAGGAGATCGCCCAGATCGTCGAGCGCGACCCCGAGCACCGCACCCTGAAGACCGCCTGACAACCGGCCGGGCGCGCGCTACAATCATCCCATGAACCAGCACGCGCCCACGGTCCGCCGCCCGGCCACCTACCAGGACGTCCTCGACGCCCCGGAGAACATGGTCGCCGAGCTCATCGAGGGCGCCCTGCACCTGCACCCGCG
>NZ_CALLYO010000019.1 GCF_937858865.1 uncultured Amaricoccus sp.
ATGGCCCCCGACCCGCGCCTCTGCCCCGGCGGCATCGCCGAGCTGCGGACCACCGTCGCCGCCCTGCGCGCCGCCGGCATCGGCACCATCCTCGACGTCGTCTTCAACCACACCGGCGAGGGCGACGCGCACGGCCCCAGCCTCTCGCTCCGCGGCCTCGACCCCCGCGCCTACTTCCGCCACGACGCCCACGGCCGCCTCGTCAACGACTCCGGCACCGGCAACACGCTCGACTGCGCCCATCCCGCCACCCGCCGCCTGATCCTCGACACGCTCCGCCACTACGTCGCGCAGGCCGGCGTCGACGGCTTCCGCTTCGACCTCGCCCCCATCCTCGGCCGCACCGCCTCGGGCTTCGACCCGCAGGCCGAAACCCTCCAGGCCATCGCCGCCGATCCGCTGCTCGCCGACCGCATCCTGATCGCCGAGCCCTGGGACGTCGGCCCCGGCGGCTACCAGCTCGGGAACTTCCCGCCGCCCTGGCTCGAATGGAACGACCGCTTCCGCGACCGCGTCCGCCGCTTCTGGCGCGGCGACGCCCACACGCTCGGCGACTTCGCCACGGCGCTGGCCGGCTCCTCCGACAGCTTCCCGCCGCCGGCGACGCGCAGCGTCAACTTCATCGCGGCCCACGACGGCTTCACGCTCGCCGACCTCACCGCCCACCGCCACAAGCACAACCAGGCCAACGGCGAGGGGAACCGCGACGGCCACGGCGACAACCTCTCCTGGAACTGCGGCGTCGAGGGTGAGACCGCCGACGCGGCCGTCCGCGCCGCCCGCCGCCGCGACCAGCGGGCGCTGCTCGCCACCCTCTTCGCCGCCCGCGGCAGCATCATGCTCACCGCCGGCGACGAGTTCGGCCGCAGCCAGCAGGGCAACAACAACGCCTACGCCCAGGACAGCCCGCTCGCCTGGCTCGACTGGACCGGCCGCGACGGCGAGCTCGAGGCCTACGCCGCCAGCCTCGCCGCCCTCCGCCGCGCCCACCCGGCGCTGGCGGACCCCGCGCTCCTCACCGGCGCGCCCGGCCCCGGCGGCATCCCCGACGTCGCCTGGCTCACCCCGGCCGGCCACCCCAAGACGCCGGAGGACTGGCAGAACGCCCGCGGGCCCGCGCTCGCCATGGTGCTCGGGAAGGGCGGCAACGGCCGCCTCGCCGTCCTCTTCAACCGCAGCGCCCACGCCGTCACCTTCCACCTCCCGCCGCGCCCCGGCCACGCCTGGGCCGAGGCCCCGCACGGCCGCCTCACCCTCGGCCCCCGCGCCGTCGCCTTCGCCGTGGAGCGACCCCGGTGAGGGCCGCAGCCGTTTCCCCGGGAACTGAAGGGCCTGGCGTGACGGCGCCGATCACACCTGTGCCAGCGGCCGCCGGCCCCCTTGAGCCCTCCGCCCCGCCGCCGTAGACCCGCGGCGAGCCGGCCAGCAGCGCCCCACCGCCGAGGAAGATCCATGGACCGCCGCAGCTTTCTCCATACCGCCCTCGTGGGCCTGCTCGGCAGCCGCCTCCTGCCCTTCGCCACGCCCGCCGCCGCCCAGGCCGCCGGCGGCTTCAGCTTCGACGCCGTCGTCGCCCGGGCGCGCGAGACCGCCGGCTCGCCCTACGTCCGGCCGCTGATGAAGATGAGCCCGCCCTTCGCCGACCTGAAGTACGACCAGTACCGCGCCATCCGCCCGCGCGACGACATGCGCCTCTTCGCCGACGCCGACCGCGGCTTCCGCATGGACCTGCTGCCGCCGGGCCTCTCCTTCCAGGACCGCATCGAGATCAACCTCGTCTCGGACGGGGTGGCGCAGCCGATCGCCTTCTCCACCGACTATTTCGCCTTCCACCCGGACTTCTTCCCCTTCCCGGACGGCCGCGCGCCCTCGGATCTCGCCGCCGACATGGGCTTCTCCGGCCTCCGCCTGCGCCACCCGGTCAACAGCCCGGGGGTCTGGGACGACTTCGCCGTCTTCCAGGGCGCGAGCTACTTCCGCGCCGTCGCCCGCGACACGCTCTACGGGCTCTCCGCCCGCGGCCTCGCCGTCGGCACCGGCGGGCCGGACCCGGAGGAGTTCCCGATCTTCACCGCCTTCTGGATCCACGAGCCGCAGCCCGGCGACAGCGCGCTCCGGCTCGACGCGCTGCTCGACAGCGACTCGGTGACCGGCGCCTTCGACTTCACCATCCGGCCGGGCATCCGCACGGTGATGACGGTCCGCTCGGTCCTCTTCCCGCGGCGCGACGTCAAGGCGGCCGGCATCGCGCCGCTCACCTCGATGTACTTCTTCGGCCCGGAGCGCCGCGCCGGCGTCGACGACTTCCGCGACGCGGTGCACGACAGCGACGGGCTGCGCATGGTCAACGGCCGCGGCGAGCGGCTGTGGCGGCCGCTGCGCAACCCGCCGCGGCTCGAGACCTCGGCCTTCGCCGACGAGAACCCGCGCGCCTTCGGCCTGATCCAGCGCGCCCGCGACTTCGCGCACTACGAGGATGCCGAGGCCCACTACGAGCGCCGCCCGAGCGCCTGGGTCGAGCCGGAGGGAGCCTGGGGCAAGGGGGCCGTCACCCTGGTCGAGATCCCCTCGGCCGACGAGTTCACCGACAATATCGTCGCCTTCTGGCGCCCGGCAGCGCCGCTCGCCGCCGGGGCCGAGACCCGCTTCGACTATCGCCTAACCTGGGGCGCCGTCGAGCAGGACGACCAGCCGGTCGCCCGCGTCGTCGCCACCCGCAGCGGGCTCTCGATCCTCGATCCGCGCGAGCGGCTCTTCGTCGTCGACTTCGACCTCGGCCTCACCGACTTCGACCGCGTCGCCCCGAAGCTCGAGGTGAGCGCCGGCGAGGCCAAGGGCCTCAGCATCGACCGGCTGCCCGAGGGCAACCGCGCCCGCGTCGGCTTCCACTTCATCGCCGGGGATCTCCCCTCGGCCGAGTTCCGCCTCTGGCTCGCCAGCGACGAGGTCCCGGCCTCCGAGGTCTGGCTCTACCGCTGGAGCCGCTGATGCGCCCTCGGGGCGAGCGGTTCGGTTCCGGCGCGCGCTGCCGCCCGGCGCGCTCACCTCGGCCCGGCTGCCGCCCATCAGCGCGCCGAGAAGCGGCGAGCCCGGGTCGGCGGCGGCATAGAGGATGCCGTTCTCCGACACGAAGCGCAGGGCGAAAGCCTGCCGGTCGACCCGCAGCGCGACCCCGTCCGCGCGGCCGCCGAGCCCGGCCACCGCGAGGAGCCCCGGCCCGCCGCGCCGGCAGAGGAAGCTCAGCGACTTGCCCTGCGTCTCGACGCCGGCGTACCAGCCGCCGCCCTTCGCGCCGCTGCCGGCCGTCCAGGCCGCGCCGGCCGGGGCCGCCGCCCTCGGCTCCTCCGCGGCAGGGGGCGTGGCCATGCACAGCCGCTCCACGCATTCCTGGTACTGGCGGCTCGCCGCCCCGGGAGAATTGGCGAGGCACTGCCAGACGCAGCGCTGCTCC
>NZ_CALLYO010000020.1 GCF_937858865.1 uncultured Amaricoccus sp.
GCCCGCCGGATAGCGGCGGCGCTGCTTCTGGTGTAGGTCGTCAGCGACTCCGCAGTCCGGGCATGGGAGAGCATAGATGAGCGCCGCGCCACCGACCTCGAGGCGGCTCACCCCGAGCGACATCCGGGCGATGAAGGGGACGGCGCCCATCGTCTGCCTGACCGCCTATACCACGCCGATCGCCCGGCTCGTCGACGCCGACTGCGACCTGGTGCTGGTCGGCGACAGCGTCGGGATGGTGCTGCACGGCCTGCCCTCGACGGTCGGCGTGACGATGGAGATGATGATCCTGCACGGCCGGGCGGTGGCGCGCGGGCTCACGCATGCCTGCATGGTGGTGGACCTGCCCTTCGGCAGCTACGAGGAGGGGCCGAAGCAGGCCTTCCGCAACGCGGCGCGGCTGATGGCCGAGACCGAGGCGCAGGCGGTCAAGATCGAGGGCGGCGCGCGGGTGGCCGAGGCGGTCGCCTTCCTCGTCTCGCACGGCATCCCGGTCATGGGGCACGTCGGTCTGACCCCGCAGTCGATCCATGCCTTCGGCGGCTACCGCGTGCAGGGGCGGGGCAAGGACGCCGAGCGGGTGGCGGCGGACGCGCGCGCGGTGGCCGAGGCGGGCGCCTTCGCCGTGGTGCTCGAGAAGGTGCCCGAGGGCCTCGCCCGCCGCATCACCGGCGAGATCGCGGTGCCGACGATCGGGATCGGCGCCAGCGCCGCCTGCGACGGGCAGATCCTCGTCGTCGACGACATGCTCGGCATGTTCGAGGACTTCCGGCCGAAGTTCGTCAAGCGCTACGCCGGCCTCGGGCGCGACGCGAGCGCGGCGATCGCCGCCTATGCCGCCGAGGTGCGCGCGCGCAGCTTCCCCGGCCCCGAGCACGTCTTCGCCGGGGACGCGGAGTGACGCGGGTCCTGCGGCGCGTCGCCGAGCTGCGGCCGCTCGTCGCCGGCTGGAAGCGGCAGGGCAGGGTGGTCGCGCTGGTGCCGACCATGGGCGCCCTCCATGCCGGCCACCTCGCCCTCGTCGAGCGGGCGAAGGCCGAGGGCGGGCCGGTCATCGTGACGATCTTCGTCAACCCGACCCAGTTCGACAATCCCGAGGACCTCGCGAAATATCCCCGCGCCGAGGCGGCCGACCTCGAACGGCTCGCACCCTTCGCGGTCGACGCCGTCTTCGCCCCGCCGCGCGACGAGGTCTATCCGGCGGGACATGCCACCACCGTCTCGGTGCGCGGCATCAGCGCGCCGCTCGAGGGCGCGCATCGGCCGGGACATTTCGACGGCGTCGCGACCGTCGTCGCCAAGCTCTTCGGCATGACCGGGGCGGACGTCGCCTTCTTCGGCGAGAAGGACTGGCAGCAGCTGCAGCTGGTGCGGCGAATGGTCGCCGACCTCGACATCCCGGTCCGCGTGGTGGGCTGCCCGACCGTGCGCGAGGCCGACGGGCTGGCGCTCTCCTCGCGCAACCTGCGCCTGTCGCCGGCGGATCGCGCCCGCGCCGCCGCGCTGCCGCGCGAGCTCACGGCGGCGGCCACGGCGATCGCCGTCGGGGCGGAACCGGACGAGACGCTCGCCGCGACGCGGGCGGCGCTCCTCGGGGCGGGCTTCGAGTCGGTCGACTATGTCGCGCTGCGCGATGCCGAGACGCTCGGCGATCCGGTTTCCGGCCGGCCGGCGCGGCTGCTCTGCGCGGCGACGATCGGCGGCGTCCGGCTGATCGACAACCTGCCGTGCGGGACGTAGCGCCTATTTCGGCGTGCGTTCGAGCGCGCTGCCCTTGTGCGCGGCGACATGGTCGGTCTTGTCGCTCTTGATCTCGTACTGCGGCTCCTCCTTCGAGGCGCGGCGGGTATGGCCCTTGTAGTCGAAATCCTCGGTGCGGACGGCGATGATCGTCCCCGACACCCGCCCGGCCTCGGAGTTCCAGCTCACGTGATCGCCGACGCGGAACTTCCGCGTCATCCCGCCTTCTCCGGCCGCGGCGAGCCCGAATAGGTGGTGCGCCGGATGCTGCCGTCGTGGTCGATGGTGAAGCGGCAGACGCGCGCCCCGTGGTAGAAGCTCAGCCGCCAGCGCCCGGCGTCCTCGCCCTCGCCCGCCTCGCAGCGCGAGGTGAGCCGCCCGTCGCGCATCAGCGCGCGGACGGTGTCGGCCGGCAGGCGGAAGGCCTCGGCGACGAGATCGGCGTCGACGACGAAATCCTTGCCGGCCCGCTCGATCCTGCTCATGACGCGTCCCGCCAGTAGTCGTTGGCCGCCGCCACCGTCGCGAAGTTCGTCGCGACGACCTGGCTGACGGCGATCAGGGAATCGGCGTTCCCGGCGTATTCCGGGCGCATCCGGTCGCGCTCGCTGGCGTCGGGCTGGGTGAACTTGACGGCGATGCGCGAGAGCTTGACCGCGAGGTCATAGCCCTCGGCGGGCGTCCTGGTCTTCAGGCTCGGGAGCCAGTTGTCCGACATGGGGCCTTCCTTTCGTGCTGGGTGGGTCCTGCGGGGTGATGACGCGCCAGGCACTGCCGTCGGGGTCCTCGAACTGGCCGCTCCGGAGCGCCCAGAGGAAGGCGGCGAGACCGGCGAGGCCCATGGCGATCGAAAGCGGCAGCAGCAGGCTCATTCCGCGTCTCCCTTGATCGCGCGGTAGGCATGCCAGGTGCCGTGGCCGAGGACCGGGAAGACGACGGCGAGGCCGAGGAGGCCGGTGAGGGTCGAGACGAGGAGACCCGCGGCGACGATCGCGCCCCAGGTCAGCGCCGGCAGCAGGTTGTGCGTCGTCATCGCGAAGCTGAGGCCGAGGGCGGTCAGCGCGTCGCGCCGCTCGTCCATCAGCATCGGCACCGAGAAGAGGCTGAGCGCGAAGGCGAAGGCGGCGAAGAGCCCGCCCACCGCGCCGCCGACCAGGATCAGCGCCCAGCCGCGCCAGGTGGTCAGCACGTTGACCAGCGCCTCGTCGGCGCCGGGGAAGGGCTGCAGCCCGAAGAAGAGCGCGTAGAGGAAATCGGCCGCCCGCAGCCAGAAGAGGACGAGGATCCCGAGCAGCAGCCCGGCATAGGCGAGCTGGGCGCCCGAGGCCGGCCGCACCGCCAGCATCCGCGCCAGCGACGTCCTCTCGCCCGCCGCCCGCCGCCGGCTCTTCTCGTAGAGGCCGAGGGCGAGGAACGGCCCGATGATGAGAAAGCCCGAGACGGCCGGGAAGGCGAGGTAGAGCAGGCCCGAGGCATCGAGCGCCCAGAGCACCGCGTAGGAGACGAGAAGGAGGAAGACGCCGTAGGCGAGGCTCGGCAGCGGCTCGGCGCGGAAGTCGGCCCAGCCGGCGGCCAGCCAGCCGAAGGCCGCCCGCGCCGGCAGGTGGCGGGCGAGCGCCGATGGCGGGCGCTCGGGCTTGCGGAGGGTGGGAAGTGGCTCGAGCATGGCGCCCCCTAGCAGACCCGTTTCGCCGGCGGCTCGCCCGCCGCGGCGAGCACGCAGTCCGGCTGCGACTGGACGGCGACCATGACGAGATGCGCGTTGGCCGCCGCGAAGACGGCGACGACGAGGATCGCCCCGGCGATGGCGAGGGTCTTCTGCGCCCGCTGGCTCATTGCCCGCCCTCGCCGAGGCGCGTCACGTAGAGCGCGAGAAGGTTGATCTCGGCCTCGCTCAGCCGCCCGGACCAGGTCGGCATCACCCCCTGCCGCCCGTGCCGCAGCGTCTCGGCGATCGTTGCGGGATCCTGGCCGTAGATCACCGCCCGGTCGATCAGCGAGGGCGCGCCGTTCATCATGTTTCCCTCGGCCGCCTCGCCGTGACAGGCGGCGCAATTGTCGGCGAAGAGCGTGGCGGCGGGCGCGTCGGCCGCCGCCGTTCCCTCCCGCAGCGTCGCCACCCAGTCGGCGAGCGCCAGGCGCTCGTCGCGGGTCAGCCACTCGAAGGTCGGCATCTGCGCCACGCGGGTGTCGGGATGGTCGGCGTTGATCCCGACGCGGATCGTCTCGGCCACCGTCTCGGGATCGCCGCCCCAGAGCCAGGTCGCGTCGGCGAGCACCGGGAAGCCCGGCCCGCCCACGCCGCCCGCCCCGTGGCAGGCGGCGCAATTATCGCCGAAGAGCCGCGCCGCCGCCGGCATCGCCACATCGAGCAGCGCGGTGTCCGCCGAGAGCGCGGCGAAGTCGGCCGGGTCGAAGTGGTCGAGCCAGCCCTGCCGCTCGCCGTCGAGCGCCTGCAGGCCGGCGACGGCGGCCGCCCCCTGGTCGAGCCCGAGCAGCCCCCGGGTATAGTCGCGCCCGGTCGGCCAGGCCGGCAGCAGGATCCAGGCGACGACCGAATAGACGACGGTCGCCGCAAGGATCCAGAGCACGAATCGCGGGAAGGGCGTGTTGAGCTCGCGGATGCCGTTCCAGTCGTGCCCGGTGGTGTCGTAGCCGGTGACCGGGTCGACCTCGCGCGGATGCTCCCCGCTCACGGCCGTTCCTCCGGCCCGTCGTCGGTCAGGATCGAGCGGGCCACCCGCTCGTAGCCGGCGCGCCGCCGCGGGCTGTAGGTGCGGATCAGCACGATCAGGAAGAAGCCCATCATCCAGAAGAGCCCGAGGGTCTTGGCGAGGTAGACGAGCAGGTCGTGGCTCATTGCCGGGCCTCCGCATGGGCGACGTTCGTCAGCGTGCCGAGCGACTGCAGATAGGCGACCACCGCGTCCATCTCGGTCAGCCGCGACGGATCGCCGTCGAAGGCGCGCAGCGCGACGCCCTCGCCGTAGCGCGCCTGCACGTCGGGTGCGCCCGCCGAATCGGGCCGGCTCTGCGACAGCGCGTCCGCCGCCGCCTGGCCGACCATGTCGGCGTCGTAGGGAACGCCGAGCCGCGCCAGCGTCGCGAGCTGCTCGCCGAGGAGCCCCGTCTCGAGCGGCCGGGTCAGCCAGGGATAGGAGGGCATGATCGAGGCCGGCACCACTGCGCGCGGGTCGATCAGGTGCCGCACGTGCCAGGCGTCGGTATACTTGCCGCCGACGCGCGCGAGGTCGGGGCCGGTGCGCTTCGAGCCCCAGAGCATCGGATGGTCGAAGGCGCTCTCGCCGGCGCGCGAATAGGGGCCGTAGCGGTCGATCTCGTCGGCGAGGCTGCGGATCATCTGGCTGTGGCAGGCGTAGCAGCCCTCGCGCATGTAGATCTCGCGCCCGGCGAGCTCGAGCGGCGTGTGCGGCCGCAGGTCCTCGGGCACGGCGACCGTCTCATCGATGGTGAAGAGCGGCGCGATCTCGACGATGCCGCCGATCGAGGCGGCGACGATGATGCCGACGACGAGCCCCATGGAGAGCTTCTCGAGGTTGTAGTGCAGGCGAAGCGGCATCGGTCTACTCCGCCGGCTGGACGCCGAGCGGGCGGTCGGCGCCCTCCGCGGTCATCGGCGTCGCGCGCATGGTGGCGCGGCAGTTCAGCGCACAGATCACCGCCCCGGTGAGGATCATCGCGCCGCCGAGCGCCCGGAGCAGGTAGTAGGGCGCCATCGCCTCGACCGACTGCAGGAAGCTGTAGGAGAGCGCACCGTGCTGGTCGTAGGTCCGCCACATCAGCCCCTGGGTGATGCCGGCGTTCCACATCGAGATGATGTAGACGAGGGTGCCGCCGACCGCGAGCCAGAAGTGCCACTCGACCGCGCGCGGCCAGGCCATCGCCTCGCGGCCTGAGAGCTGCGGCACCAGGGTGTAGATCGCCCCGAAGACGATCATCGCCACCCAGCCGAGGGTGCCGGAATGGACGTGCGCGACGGTCCAGTCGGTATAGTGGCTGAGCGAGTTCACCGGCCGGATCGCCATGAAGGAGCCCTCGAAGGTCGAGAGGCCGTAGAAGACCGCGGCGACGAACATGAAGCGCAGCGTCGCGTCGTCGCGCACCTTGTGCCAGGCGCCGTTCAGCGTCGCGATGGCGTTGCCGGCCGAGGCCCAGGAGGGCACCAGCAGCATGACCGAGAAGGTCATGCCGAGCGTCTGCACCCAGTAGGGCAGGGCGGTATAGTGCAGATGGTGCGAGCCGACCCAGATGTAGAAGAAGACGATGCCCCAGAAGCTCAGGATCGACAGGCGATAGGACCAGATCGGCCGCCCGGAGCGCACCGGCAGGAAGTAGTAGAGCATCCCGAGGAAGCCCGCCGTCAGGAAGAAGGCGACGGCATTGTGGCCGTACCACCATTGCACCATCGCGTCCTGCACCCCGGACCAGATGGGGAAGCTCTCGGCGACGCGGAGGCTCACCGGCAGCGCCAGGTTGTTGACGATGTGCAGCATCGCCACCACCAGGATGAAGGCCATGTAGTACCAGTTGGCGACGTAGATGTGCGGCTCGTGCCGGCGGGCGAGCGTGCGCAGGTAGAGCGCGAAGTAGACGAGCCAGATCACGACCAGCCAGATGTCGGCATACCATTCCGGCTCGGCATATTCCTTCGACTGGGTGCTGCCGAGGACGTAGCCGGTCACCGCCCAGGCGCAGAAGAGGTTGAAGCCGATGAGCACGACCCAGGGGCTGAGCGAATCGGCCAG
>NZ_CALLYO010000021.1 GCF_937858865.1 uncultured Amaricoccus sp.
GCCCATGACATCGGCGTCCGCGGCCTCGATCGCGAGGCTCACCCGGCGGAGCCGGGGTCCCGTCTCCGCCTCGTATGCTGCCGCATCCCGGCCGATGAAGTCCTTGTCGAGCCGCACGAACCGCTCCATCCCGCCCTCGAAGGCGCCGTAGATCGGGCGCAGCTCGGCGAACCAGGTGGGCCAGTTCTTCTCGAGCCGCATGGAGAGAAGCGCCCGCATCCCGAAGTCGGCGACCCCCTCGGCCTCGATCGCCCGGTAGAGCGTCCTGAGATAGCAGGGCTCGACCCAGATCTCGTAGCCGAGATCGCCGGTGTAGCTCAGCCGGTTGACCAGCGCCGGCACGCCGCCGACGTCCATCGCCCGGTGGTCCATGAAGCGGAAGGCCGCGTTCGACACGTCCCCGTCGGCCAGCGCCGCCAGCACCGCGCGCGACCGCGGCCCCGCCAGCATCAGCCCCATGAGGCGCATCCCCAGCCGCTCGACGGTCACCGAGCCGTCGCCGGGCAGATGCGCCTCGAACCAGCGCAGGTGATGGATCTGCGCCGCCGAGGAGCCGAGCACCAGGAACCGCCCCTCGCCCGACTTCGCCACCGTGAAGTCGCCGATCAGCTTTCCCGCCGCGTTCAGCATCGGCGCGAGCGCGATCCGCCCGGTCCGCGGCATCCGGTTGGCGAGCATCCGCTCGAGCCAGCCCTCCGCCCCCGGGCCGGTCACCGCATACTTGGCGAAGTTCGCGATCTCGGTGACGCCCACGTCCTCGCGCACCGCGCGAACTTCCGCGCCTACATGCTCGAAATCGTTGGAGCGATGGAAGGAGAGGACATCCCGCGCCTCCTCGCCCTCGGGCGCGAACCAGAGCGGCACCTCGAGCCCCCAGGTCACCCCCATCACCGCGTTCCGCTCGCGCGTCATGATGTCGTAGAGCGGGGTCGTCTGCTGCGGCCGCGCCGCGACGAGCTCCTCGTTCGGGAAGCGGATCGAGAAGCGCCGCGAATAGTTCTCCCGCACCTTGGCGTTGGTGTAGCGCAGGCTCGCCCACTCCCCGAAGCGCGCCACGTCCATGCCGAAGACGTCGTGCCCCGGATCGCCCTCCGTCATCCAGTTGGCGAGCACCAGCCCCACGCCCCCGCCCTGGCTGAAGCCCGCCATCACCCCGCAGGCCACCCAGAAGTTGGTCAGCCCCTGCACCGGCCCGACCAGCGGATTGCCGTCCGGGGCGAAGGTGAAGGGCCCGTTGATCACCTGCCTGATCCCGGCCCGCTCCAGCGCCGGGAAGTGCCGGAAGCCCACCTCCAGCGAGGGCGCGATCCGGTCGAGGTCGGGCGGCAGCAGCTCGTGCCCGAAGTCCCAGGGCGCGGCCTTCGGCGACCAGGGCCGGCAGTCCCTCTCGTAGGTGCCGAGCAGCACCCCTCCCCGCTCCTGCCGGGTGTAGATCTCCCCCGGCAGGTCGAGCACGCCCACCATCTCCCGCCCGGTGCGCGCCCGGAACTCCTCCACCTCCGGCAGCGCCTCGGTCAGCAGATACATATGCTCCATGGCGAGCACCGGCAGCTCCAGCCCGACCATCCGCCCGACCTCGCGCGCCCAGAGCCCGCCGCAGTTCACCACATGCTCGGCGGTCACCGTCCCCTGCTCGGTCACGACGCTCCAGGCGCCCCCCGCCGCCTGCGTCAGCTCCACCACCCGGTTCCGGAGCACCACCGTCGCGCCCAGCCGCTGCGCCGCCCTGGCGTAGGCGTGCGTCGTTCCCGCCGGGTCGAGATGCCCCTCGACCGGGTCCCAGAGCGCGCCGACGAAATGCGACGGGTCCATCAGCGGGAACATCGCCGCCGCCTCGGACGGCGTGATGATCTCAGTGTCCATCCCGAGACAGCGCCCCTTGGCGTGTGCGAGCCGCAGGAAGTCCATCCGGACCGGATCGCCGGCCATCATCACCCCGCCGGTCAGGTGCAGCCCGCAGGACTGCCC
>NZ_CALLYO010000022.1 GCF_937858865.1 uncultured Amaricoccus sp.
CCGCAGCGCGACCATCACGCCGCTACCGTGGTCGACTTTTGCACCGCCGTTCCCAGCAGGTTCCAGGGCGCACCTGTATGCTTCCGGCGATAGTAGTGGAAGCGCTTCGAGAAGGTCTCCGAGAGCTTCTTCCTCGCCGCCGACCGCTTGACCTTCGGAAAGAGACGACCGGGACCGGCGCGGCGAGCAAGCTCCGGGAGGCCGACGGCTTCGAGGTTGGAGTGGAGGGGAACCCGGCGAAGGGACGGCTCGTTCTTCGCCGTCTGGCTGCTGGGATCGGAAATCTGGACATGGATCCAGCCCTCGACGATGTCTGTGCCCTTGAGCTGGAGAATCTCCTCTGCCCGCATGCCCGTGTGCGCTGCGATCAGCGGTGCCCAGAAGAGCGCGTCGTCGGGCTCCCTCGGTCCGTTCGCGAAGATCGGTGTCCGGAAGAGCCTCTCCGACTCTTGCGGCGTCCACCCCGTGCGCTTGTTGCGGACCTCGCGACGTGTCCGGCTGGCGAGTTCGGAAGCGTCGGGGATGACCAGCCGCATCGGGTTCGAGGCGACTTCGTTGAGCGCCACGCCCCAGTCGAGAATCGCCGCGATCGCGCGCGCGTGACGAACGATCGTCGCGGTCTTCAGCCTGGGGATGCGCCTGGCGGCCGCCGCGTCCTCGATGACGCCCTCGGGCGCGTTCGCCCTGCGCAGTTCCGCCTTGATGGTCTCGACCTTGACCAACTCCTCGGCGTCGGCCTCCTGGATTGCCCGGCGCATCCCGATGCGTTCCTTGCCCTTGCCGTGCTTCTGCGGCACCCGCGCGAGGTCGGAGACGAAGTCGGCGCAGACCTGCTCCGACAAGGCCTCGCCGCCGAGATAGTCGACGAAGAGGGCGATCGACCCCAGGAAGTTGCCCGACTGCCCCTGCACGAAGGCCCGGCCGGCACCCTCGTCCCTCGGCTCGATCCTGCGCCTGCAGGGAAATCCTTCCGTCCGCGCCCGGACGTAGCGGTTCGCGAGGTCCTTGAACGAGGCCGCCGCGCGCGCCACCACCTCCCGGGTCGCCGGGTCGATGCCCTTGCGCTTGCAAGCGTCGTGGTAGGCCTCGGTCATCGCGTCCATGCCGGACTGCATTGCCCAGAAGTGCTCGATGACCTCGTCGGCGTCGGGCTTGCCGTACCAGCCGCGCGCCTCGGCCTCCGCCTCGAGCGCGGCGCGGAACGCGGGATCGTCGAGCGGGTCGAGCGCCTGGCGCCGCGCGGCGGCGTCGAGCTCGATCTCTGCGGCGGCCTTCGCCTTCACCGGTCGGTTGGTCATCGCAATCCGGTCCATCGCCTCGATCCAGGCGCGGACCGTCGCCGGCGTCGGTCCGAGCGGCAACGCGACGGCGACGCGGGCCGCGCGCCTGCGCGCCTCGACGCGGTCCTGCGTCCTGAGGGAAACCTCTAACCGCCGGCCGGTTGCCGCGACCTTAACGCGCATCCAGAACACGGCTCCGCGCTGCGAGAGTCGCACGCCGTGGGACAGACGGTGGGACATTCCGTGGGACACTCCCGAAATCTGCTCGCAAGCCATTGATTTCATTGGAGTGGCTGGGGCGGGAGGATTCGAACCTCCGGTACACGGTACCAAAAACCGTTGCCTTACCGCTTGGCCACGCCCCAAGCGAGGCTGGTTCTATTGGCGGGCCACTGCGATCACAAGCTCAAACCGAAAGGGGGTGGGCCTTCGCGAGGCGGTCGAACGCCATCAGATCCGTGACGAGCGTCGGCATCCGCGCGAGATCGATCATGTTCGGGCCGTCGGAGGGGGCGCGGTCGGGGTCCTCATGGGTTTCGATGAAGACCGCCGCCACCCCGAGCGCCACCGCCGCCCGCGCCATCACCGGGGCGAACTCGCGCTGCCCGCCCGAGGAGGTGCCCTGCCCGCCTGGCTGCTGGACGGAATGGGTCGCGTCCATCACCACCGGATAGCCGGTGCGCGCCATGATCGGCAGGCTGCGCATGTCGGCGACGAGCGTGTTGTAGCCGAAGCTCACGCCACGCTCACAGAGCAGGATGCGCCCGTTGCCGGTGGAAGCGATCTTGGCCGCCACGTTGGCCATGTCCCAGGGCGCGAGGAACTGGCCCTTCTTCACGTTGATCGCCGCCCCGGTGCGGCCGGCGGCGAGCAGGAGGTCGGTCTGCCGCGACAGGAAGGCCGGGATCTGCAGCACGTCCACCGCCTGCGCCACCGGCGCGCAATGGTCGGGCAGATGCACGTCGGTCAGCACCGGGCAGCCGATCCGCGCCTTCACCTCGGCGAGGATGCGCAGCCCTTCCTCCATGCCAACGCCGCGGCGGGCCGAGACCGAGGTGCGGTTCGCCTTGTCGAAGGAGCTCTTGAAGACGAATCCCGCCCCGACGGCGGAACAGGTGCGGGCGAGCGTCTCGGCGATCGTCAGCGCGTGGTCGAGCGTCTCGAGCTGGCAGGGGCCCGCGATCAGCGTCAGGGGCCGGTCGTTCGCGATCTCGATCTCTCCCACCCGCACCCTTATGGCCTCGGCCATGCGTTCCTCCGTTACCCACGGGGCTTGACCCCGGTCGCCATCCTCGGTTGGTTCGGTGCCAAAGCAAAGGGGGAAGCGATGCTGGAGGGACTGTGCGGCAGGGGCGTGCTCGTCACCGGGGCGAGCGTCGGCACCGCCGCGGTCGCCTTCGCCTCGCGGGCGACTGCGCCGGACCGATCGTCCTTCTCGCCTCGCACATGAGCCGTTACGTCACGGGGCAGATCCTGCACGGCAACGGCGGCCAGTACATGCCCTGATCCGGGAGAAGTCGGGATGGACGTTCGCATTGACGGCAAGGTGCTCCTCGTGACGGGAGGGACGCAAGGCGTGGGGCTCGCGATCGCGGAGGAAGCTGCCCGCTCGGGGGCGGCCGGCATTCTGCTGACCGGCCGCGACGAGGCGAAGGGCGCGGAATCGGTGCGGCGGATCAAGGCCTTGGGCGGGCGGGCGGTCTTCGTCGCGGCGGACATGGGTGACGCCGCAGCCCCGCCGCGCCTCGTCGAGGCGGCGGCCGATGCCTTCGGGCAGGTCGATCTCCTCGCGAATGCGGCCGGCATGACGACGCGCGGCACCGTGCTCGAAAGCGATGCGGTCTATTTCGACCGGATGCTCGCGATCAACACCCGCGGCCCGACGCTGCTGATGCGGGAGCTCATCCGCCATCTGCGCGGCCGCGGTGCGCCGGGGGCGATCGTCAACATCCTGTCGATCAACGTTCATGGCGGGACGCCCGCGCTCTCGATCTATTCGGCGAGCAAGGCGGCGCTCGCCCTTCTCACCCGCAATACCGCCTATGCCCATCGCTGGGACCGGATCCGGGTGAACGGCATCAACCTCGGCTGGACGGACACGCCGGGGGAGCGCGAGATGCAGGCGGAGATGCTGGGGCTTGGCGAGAAGTGGCTGGCGGAGGCGGAGGCGAAGATGCCGTTCGGGCGGCTGGTCAAGCCGGAAGACGTGGGGCGGCTGGCGCTCTTCTTCCTGAGCGACGCCTCGCTGCCGATGACAGGGGCGCTGGTCGATCAGGACCAGGAGTATTTTCCCGGGGTGCGGGAATAGGCTCCGGCGGAACCGTTCCACGGCAAAGGTTTATGGCGATTCGTTCGATCTGGAATGCGGCTGGAAAAAGGCTGGAAAGCGTATTGCGACAAAAAGAGTCGGGATTGATTCGTTAACGAAGGGGTGCGTCACTCGGGGACGTTGTCGATGCCCGACCCGCCCCAGGGGTGGCAGCGGAGGATGCGGCGGAGGGCGAGCCAGCCGCCGCGGAGCGCGCCGTGACGTTCGAGCGCCTCGAGGGCATAGGCTGAGCAGGTGGGCTGGAAGCGACAGTTGTGGCCGACGCGCGGCGAGAAGACCAGGCGGTAGCCCCGGACCGGAAGGGCGAGGAGGCGGGCGGCGGGGGTCATCGCGCGTCCTCGAACGGATCGGCGGGGGCGTCGTCGGGCCGCCAGCCGAAGAGCGCCCAGGTGCGGGCCATGTGTTCGGGAAGCTCGGCGGTGAGCGTCAGCCGCTCGCCCGAGATCGGATGCGTCAGCGTCAGCGAGCGGGCGTGCAGGTGGAGCTTGCGGCTCACGCCGCCGCCGAGCTGGGCGCCCCAGCCTTCGCCGAGATTCTCCTGGCGGTTGCCGCCGTACTTGCCGTCGCCGACGATCGGATGGCCGATCGCGGCCATATGCGCGCGGAGCTGGTGGGTCCGCCCGGTGACCGGCATCAGGGCGACCCAGGCGGCGCGGGTCGCGGCGGCGTCGATCACCCGGTAGTCGGTGACGGCGCGCTTCGCGCCCTCCGTGGACGGAACCTCGGCGGGCGGGACGCAGAGCATCTTCTCGCCCTCGCCACCCGCCCCGTGGCCGGGCGCCTTCACGAGGCCGAAGCGGACGGTGCCGGCGCGGGGAGAGGGAGCGCCGGCGACGGCGGCCCAGTAGATCTTGCGGGTCGCGCGCGCCTGGAACGCCCGCGCCAGCCCGGCCGCGGCGTGCGGCGTCCGGGCGAGCAGCAGGAGGCCCGAGGTGTCGCGGTCGAGCCGGTGCACGAGGCGCGGCTTGTCGGGGCGGCCGAACCTGAGCGCATCGGCGAGCGCGTCCACATGGCGGTGGCCCTGGCCCGAGCCGCCCTGCACCGGCAGACCCGGCGGCTTGTTGAGGGCGATGATGTCGTCGTCGCGCCAGATGACGCAGCCGCGGATCAAGGCCGCGTCGGCCTCGGAGATGGCCGGCGGGGCGGTCGGGATCGGCGCGTCGACGGCCATGGGCGGCAGGCGAACGACCTGCCCTGCGCCGAGGCGGGTCGCCGGCTTCACCCGGCCGCCGTCCACGCGGATCTCGCCCTTGCGGCACATCCGCTCGATGCGGCCCTGGGGCACCTGCGGGTAGCGGCGGCGGAGCCACCGGTCCAGGCGCTGGTCGGCCTCCTCGACATCGACGATGATCTGCTGGATGCCGCTCATGCGGCTCAGAAGGCCCCGGCACCTGCCGTTGTCAAGACGCGGAGCGGTCGAGCCGGAGGTCCGTGGCGACCACGCGGGCCGGCAGGAAGCGGAGGTTGGCCGGGACGGGCGCCTCGGGCGCGCAGTCGGCATCGGCGCCGGGCTCGAAGCCGCTGACCGTCCAGGTGAGGAAGCGCCGGGCCGGCACCGCACGGAAGGCGAGCACCCGGATGGCGCAGTGACGCGAGTCGGTCAGGATGCGCGCCGCGAGCTTCAGGACCTCGTCGCAGCGACCTT
>NZ_CALLYO010000023.1 GCF_937858865.1 uncultured Amaricoccus sp.
CGAGCCTCTGCCGGGTCAGCTCGCCGTAGGCCGGCCACGAGCGCACGTCGAAGTAGACGTCGCCGGAGCCGTCCTCGGCCGCGTAGGCGTGCCCCCTCTCGACGAGCGCGTCGATCAGCTCGAGGCTCCGCGCGTAGAGCGCCGGATGCGCGTCCCGCTCCGGCAGCGTCACGGAAAGGAGGGCGTTCATCGAGACGAGCGCGGCGAGCGCCGCCGGATCGGCCATGATCGCGGCGGTGCGCGAGGGCATCGGGTCGACGCGGAAGGTGCCGATATGCTCCTCGAGCCGCGCCGACCATTCGAGCGAGAGCCGCGTGCCCGGCTGCAGCACCGGCGCCATCCGCCGCCCCGCCCCGCCGCGCACGACGCCGGCGTGGCGGCCGTGGCCGGCGGTGAAGACCTCGATGATCGCCGAGCTCTCGCCGTGCCGCCGGGCGGCGATCAGGATGCCTTCGTCGCGCCAGTCCATGGCGCCTCTTCTAGTCGGCGAGGCCGGGCTGGTCGAGAAGGTGGCGCCCCGAGCGGTCCTCGACCTCGATCACCCAGAGGTCGGGGTCGAACCGGCGCTGGCGCTCGAGCGCCGCGTCGACCTCGGCCTCCGCCCCCTCGGCGAGCGGGGCCCAGATGCGGGCGCCCTCGCGGTCGTAGCTGCGCTGGAAGGCGGCGGCGCGCCCGTCGAGGGTGTTGAGCTTCACCACCACCGCGCCCGCCGTCGCGTCCCCCTTCGCGGTGACGAAGGCCGGGATCTCGGCCTGGCGGAGCCGGGCGAGGTAGGCCTCGACCCAGAAGCGGGCGGTGAGGCGCGGGGCGCTCACGCGTCGCCGTCGCGGAAGTCGAGGCCGATCTCGCCGTAGCGCTCGCGCTCCTCGAGCCAGCCGGGGCGCACCTTGACGGTCAGGAAAAGGTGCACCTCGCGGCCGAGGAACGCCTTGAGCTCCTCGCGCGCCGCCTTCCCCACCGCCTTGATCGTCTCCCCCTTCGGGCCGAGCGCGATGCCCTTGTGGCCCTCGCGGGCGACGTAGATCACCTGGTCGATGCGGACCGAGCCGTCCTTGCGCTCCTCCCACGCCTCGGTCTCGACGGTGAGCTCGTAGGGGAGCTCCTGGTGCAGGCGCAGCGTCAGCTTCTCGCGCGTCATCTCCGCGGCGATCATCCGGAGCGGCAGGTCGGCGATCTGGTCCTCGGGGTAGAGCCAGGGGCCCTCCGGCACCTGCTCGGCCAGCCACCGGCGCAGGTCCTCGACCCCATGGCCGCGCTCGGCCGAGATCATGAAGGTGGCGGCGAAGTCGCGGAGCCCGTTCATCTCGGCGCTGAGGGCGAGGAGCCGCTCCGCCGGCACCTTGTCGATCTTGTTGATGGCGAGCGCCACGGTGCGCCCCTTGGGGAGCTGGTCCGCCAGGCGGTCGAGGATCTCGCGCACCCCGTCGGTCACGCCGCGGTGCGCCTCGATCAGCAGCACGACGACGTCGGCGTCGGCCGCGCCCCCCCAGGCCGCCTTCACCATCGCCCGGTCGAGCCGCCGCCGCGGGCGGAAGAGCCCCGGCGTGTCGACGAAGACGAGCTGCGCCTCGCCCTCGATGGCGATGCCGCGGATGCGGGTGCGCGTCGTCTGCACCTTGTGGGTGACGATCGAGACCTTCGCGCCCACCATGCGGTTGAGCAGCGTCGACTTGCCGGCGTTCGGCTCGCCGATGAGCGCGACGAGGCCGCAGCGGGTCACGCCTCACCCTCCAGCCGCGCCAGCATGAGCTCGGCCGCCGCCTGCTGCGCCGCCCGCTTCGAGGCGGCGCGCGCCTCGGCGGCGCGCCCGTCCTCGAGCCGAACCTCGACCGAGAAGACCGGCGCATGGTCCGGCCCCGTGCGGCCGACGTCGACATAATCGGGCGGGTGCTGGCCGCGGCCCTGCGCCCATTCCTGCAGCGCCGTCTTGGCGTCGCGCCCGAGCCCGCGCGCCGCGGCGATGCGCTCGCCCCAGGCGCGCAGGATCAGCCCGCGCGCCGCCTCGAGCCCGCCGTCGAGATAGACCGCGGCGATCACCGCCTCCATGGCATCGCCGAGGAGTGCCGTGCGCTTCCTCCCGCCCGAGATCATCTCCGAGCGCCCCATGCGGATGGCGCTGCCGAGGTCGAGCGCGGCGGCGACCTCGGCGCAGGTCTCCTTCCTGACGAGCGCGTTCAGCCGCGGCGCGAGATCGCCCTCGCTCGCCCCCGGGTCGGCGGCGAGCAGCGCCTCGGCGATGACGAGGCCGAGCACGCGGTCACCGAGGAACTCGAGCCGCTGGTTGTCGGCGCGGCCGGCGAAGGAGGGATGGGTCAGCGCCTCGACGAGCAGCTCGGGCCGGGCGAACGCATGGCCGAGCCGGGCCTCCGCGCCCGCCATGGCGCGGCCGAGCTTCACTGGATGCTCACGAAGAACCGGTCGGGCCGCCAGGTCCAGAAGGCGAGCATCGAGGGGCCGGCCGAGGAGAAGATCACCCGGTCGGCGCGGCCGACCAGGTTCGCGAAGGGCACGAAGCCGACCCCGCCGGCCGAGCGCGGGAAGCGCGAGTCCATCGAGTTGTCGCGGTTGTCGCCCATGAAGAAGAACTCGCCCTCGGGCACGGTGAAGACGGGCGTATTGTCGCCGAAGCCGTCCTCGATGTTGAGGATCGCGTGGCGATCCCCCTCGGGCAGCGTCTCGATCAGGCGGTCGGTGATGCAGTCGCCCCCGGGCTCCACCGGCCGGTTCGCGCAGCGCGGCATCGCCCGCATCGGCCCCTGCGGCAGGTTCGGCTCGACGAACTGGCCGTCCGGCTCCTGCGGCAGCGCCTGGCCGTTGATGCGCAGCACGCCGTCGACCATCTGGATCTGGTCGCCCGGCAGCCCGATCAGCCGCTTGATGTAGTCGGTGCCGTTGGTCGGATGCTTGAAGACGACGACGTCGCCCCGGTGCGGCTCCCGCGCCAGGATGCGCCCGTCGAAGGGGCACATGGCGAAGGGGCAGGAATAGCGCGAATAGCCGTAGGCCATCTTGTTGACGAAGAGGAAGTCGCCGATGAGCAGCGTCGGCATCATCGAGCCCGAGGGGATCCAGAAGGGCTGGAAGAAGAGGGTGCGGATGACGCCGGCGAGCAGCAGCGCATAGACGATGGTCTTCACGAGCTCGAGGAAGCCGCCCTTCGCCTTGGTCTTCGCCGACATCTCGCTTCTTCCGTCCTGAGCGCGCAGGGCCGCCTTGTCGCCCCTGCCCCCCGCCCTGTCAAGGCAGCGGCCCGGCGGGC
>NZ_CALLYO010000024.1 GCF_937858865.1 uncultured Amaricoccus sp.
CAACGCCATGCTCGACCGCATCGAGACACTGGTGCGCGACCTGCGCACCGTCACCGACAGCCTCGCCCACGACCTCCGGACCCCGCTCGGCCGCCTCGTCCGCCACCTCGAGGCCGCCGTCGACGAGGCGACGCCGCCGGAAGCCCGCCGGACCCGCATCGACGAGGCGCTGCGCGAGGCGGAGAGCGTGCTCGCCACCGCCACCGCCCTTCTCGACATCTCGCGCATCGAGGCCGGCATCGGCGCCGAGCAGTTCACGCAAGTCGACCTCGGCCGCCTCGCCGCCGACGTGGCCGATCTCTACGAGGCGGCGGCCGAGGAGCGCGGGGTCGCCCTCGCCCGCGACGTTGCGCCCGGCCTCGGCGTGCGCGGCCACGACCAGCTCCTCGCCCTCGCCCTCTCGAACCTGGTCGAGAACGCGCTGAAATACGCCCCGACCGGCTCCTCGATCAGCATCGCCGCCCGTCTCGACCAGGGCCGCCCGGCGCTGGTCGTCGGCGACCGCGGCCCCGGCATCCCCGAGGCCGACCGCGCCCGCGCCCTCGGCCGCTTCGTCCGCCTCGACCCGAGCCGCGGCAGCCCCGGCGCCGGCCTCGGCCTCGCCCTCGTCGCCGCCGTCGCGCGCATGCACGGCGCCGAGATCCGCCTCGCCGACAACGCCCCGGGCCTCCGCGCCACGCTGCGCTTCCCCGCCGCCGGGCCGGCGCCCTGACGGCTCATGCGCGTTAACCCCTGGTCACGGCCGCAATTCGTATGGCCGCTTTCCAGCCTCCTTCCAGCCGCATTCCAGTCCGCCCAAGTCGCTGTTAACGCAAACGGAATTCCCCTGGAGACCGATTCAGAGGCCGCATCACTCCCTGACGCTGACCTTCGCCATCCAGTCCGGCTCGGAAACCTCGCCGTTCGCCCCCTCGCCGCGCCGGATCCGGTCGACCACCTCCATGCCGGAGGTGACCTCGCCCACGACCGTATACTGGCCGTTCAGGAAATCCCCGTCGGCGAACATGATGAAGAACTGGCTGTTGGCCGAGTTCGGATCCTGCGCCCGTGCCATCCCGACCGTCCCGCGCTCGAAGGGCGCATCGGTGAACTCCGCCGGCAGATCAGGCAGGCTCGAGCCCCCGGTCCCCGCCCGCCCCTGCCCGAAGGCCTCGCGGGTGCCGAACGCGACATCGCCCGTCTGCGCCATGAAGCCGTCGATCACCCGATGGAAGACCACCCCGTCATAGGCCCCGGCCCGCGCCAGCTCCTTCAGCCGCGCGGCATGCTGCGGCGCCTCGGGGTTGAGCGCGATCTCGATCGTCCCCTGCACGCCCCCGTCCACCTCGATGACGAGCGTGCCCGCGTCCTGGGCGGCGGCAGCGGTCGCGAGCCCCGCCGCCGCGACCAGCGCCAGCAGTCCCCGCCGGATCATGCCGCGTCACCCGCCACGCGCACCGAGACCATCCGGTCGGGCTCCGCCGGCGGCTCGCCCCGCCTGATCGCGTCGACATGCTCCATGCCGGAGACCACCCGCCCCCAGACGGTATACTGCCCGTTCAGGAAATGCCCGTCGCGGAACATGATGAAGAACTGCGAGTTGCCGCTGTCGGGGTTCTGCGCCCGCGCCATCCCCACCACGCCGCGGTCGAACGGCAGCTTGGAGAATTCCGCCGGCAGGTCCGGCTGGCTCGAGCCCCCGGTCCCCGCCCGGCGCAGGTTGAACCCCTCCGCCATGTCGCCATGCTCGACGTCGCCGGTCTGCGCCATGAAGCCGTCGATCACCCGGTGGAAGGCGACGTTGTCGTACTCCCCGGCGCGCGCCAGCGCCTTGATCCGCTCGACGTGCTTCGGCGCCACCTCCGGCAGCATCTCGATCGCCACCAGCCCGCCGTCCTTGAGCTCGATGAGGAGCGTGTTCTCCGGGTCCCGGACCTCGGCCATGGCCATCTCTCCCTCGCCAAATGCGTCGCGGCGGACCCTAGGCGCGCCGGCCGCCGGGGAAAAGCCTCAAACCCGCGCGCGGACCACTTTCCTGGCGAACTTCTGCGCGAGCGCCGCCGCCACCCGCGGCGGCACGAAGCCGCTGACGTCGCCGCCGAGCCGCGCGATCTCCTTCACCAGCCGCGAGGCGATCGCCTGGTAATGCGCGTCGGCCATCAGGAAGACCGTCTCGATGTCGTCGTTCATCGCCCGGTTCATGCCGACCATCTGGAACTCGTACTCGAAGTCCGACACCGCCCTGAGGCCGCGGATGATCATCGAGGCGTCCACGTCCTCGGCGCAGTGGATGAGCAGGTTCTCGAACGGGTGCGCGACGATCTCGGTGTCGGTCAGCCGGCCGATCGGCCCGCACTCGGCCTCCACCATCGCCACCCGCTCCTCGAGGTCGAAGAGCGGTCCCTTGTCGCGGTTGATGGCGATCCCGATCACCAGCCGGTCGACGAGGCTGCAGGCGCGCCGGATGATGTCGATATGTCCGAGCGTGATCGGGTCGAAGGTGCCTGGATAGAGCCCGATCCGCATCCGCGTTCCCCGCCGCCGGCCGCATTGCGCACACGCAACGATATTGCGGCGCGGCGGTCAAGATCCGCCGGAGGGCCGCGCCCTACCAGCTGTTCGAGATCATCTCGGTCAGCGCCATGTTCTCGGCCTGGATCTCGGTGATCCGCGCCTTCACCACGTCGCCGATCGAGATCACCGCGACCATCCGGTTGTCCTCGATGACCGGCATGTGGCGGAAGCGCCCCTCGGTCATCTTCTCCAGCACCGAGAGGGCGGTGTCCTCCGGCTTGCAGCCGACGACGACGGCGGTCATCAGGTCCTGGATCTGCGAGTCGAGGCAGCTCGCCCCGCGGCTCGCCAGCGCCCGCACGATGTCGCGCTCGGAGAGGATGCCGTCAACCGTCGCGCCGTCGCCGGTGATGATCACCGCGCCGATCCGCTTCTCCGCCAGCAGCTCCACTGCGCTGCGCACCAGATCGCTCGGCTTCATGCTGATGATCTGCGAATTCGCCTTGGAGTCGACGACGTTACGGATGATCACGCCAGCACCTCTCCCCTTGAACTGCGGCCTTCGCGATCGAGTGTCCCCTCCACCGATCGGGCTGTCAAGCTGCGGGTTGCCGCACGCTAGCCGAAGGCGCTGTCCTTCTCGATGAAGCGGATGCTGCCGGCCTTGGCCTGGGCCTGGATCGCCTTGGTGATCTCGATCTGCGCCGATTCGCCCTCCTTGCGGCTGACATCCGTCAGGCCCGCCAGCTCCTCGACGTAGCGCTCCGAGAGACGCCGCGGCAGGTTCTCGAGGATGAAGGGAACGGTCGCGCTCGACTGCGCCTCGCCGAGCTTCAGCGCCTTCAGCAGCACCTCCTCCGGCACGTCGCGCAGCACGCCCGCGATGTCGCGCCCGTGCAGCCGCACGGCGATGTCCTCGAAGGTGAACATCGTCCGCTGCACGTCCTGGGCGAGCGAAGGCTCCTGCGCCTCGAGGTAGGAGAGGAAGCCCTCGCGCACCTCGGTCGAGATGTTGTTCATCAGCCCGGCGATCAGGTCCGCCGGCCGGCGCTTCGAGAGGTTGCGCTGCAGCACCGAGAGGAAGTCGCGCTCGATCGTCCGCTGGATCGCCGCCGCGACCGGCGGGTCGAGCTGCGGCACGCGCGAGAGGCGCAGCACCACCGTCTGGGCGAAGGCGCGCTCCAGCCGCTCCAGCACGCTCGCCGCCACCTCGGCGCGCAGCTCGGAGAGCACGACGGCCGCGGTCTGCGGATGCTCGGCGGCGAGGAAGCTCGCCAGCGTCGGCGCCGGCGTGTCGTTCAGCCGCTCCCAGACCGAGCGCACCTCGCTGCGCCGCCGCCCGTCGATCAGCCGCTGCACCTCCTCCTCGTCGTCGAGGACGGCGGCGAGCAGCTTCCGCGCCGCCTTCGAGCCGCCGGTGAGCTCCGGCCCGGTGGTCAGGAGCTCGAGGAACTCGACGATCACCGAATCGAGCACCTCCTGAGGAATCTTCCCCAACTCGTTGACTGTCCTGGCGAAGCGCTCCATGTCCGGCTCGGCCAGATCGCGCAGGAAGCCCGCCGCCTGGTCTGGCCCGATGGCGGTCAGGATCATCGCCGCCTTCTCGATCGGCGTCGGCACCTGGTCGCCGCGCAGCGCCGGCGGCCGCGGCCGCTCCACCTTCACCCTGGCCGGGACGAGCGCGGCATCGGTCATGGGTTGTAGCTCCTGACGAGCGCCCCGCCGAGCAGGCTCCAGCCGTCGGCGATGACGAAGAAGGCGAGCTTGAACGGCAGCGAGACCACCGCCGGCGGCACCATCATCATGCCCATCGACATCAGGATCGCCGCGATGACGAGGTCGATGACCAGGAAGGGCAGGAAGATCAGGAAGCCCACCTCGAAGCCGCGGCGGATCTCGCTGAGCAGGAAGGCCGGCACCAGCAGCGGCAGCGGCGTCGCCCCCTCGGCCTCCGGCGCGGCCGGTGGCGAGCTCGATTGCGGGCCCGGCGGCGTGACGGGGAGCGGACGCGCGTCGCGCAACAGCGCCACGGTCGCCGGATCGGCGCGCCCCTCCATGAAGGTGCGGAAGGGCGCCATCGTCGGCGCGAAGGCCGCCTCCGGCTCGATCCGGCCGGCGACCATCGGCTCGATGCCGTCGTGCCAGGCCTGGGTGAAGACCGGCTCCATGACGAACCAGCTCAGAAAGAGCGCGAGGCTCACGATCATCATGTTGGGCGGCGCCTGCTGCACGCCGATCGCCTGCCGGAGGATCGAGAGCACCGTCACCATGAAGGGAAAGCAGGTCACCATGATCGCGAGCCCCGGCGCGAGGCTGAGCAGCGTGATGAGCAGCAGCAGCTGCACCGTGCGCAGGCTGAAGGACTGCCCGTCCCCGAGGCTGATCGAGATCTGCTGCGCCGCGGCCGGATGCGCGATGGCAACGAGAAACAGGCACGCCGCCACCGCGAGGAGCGGCGCGAAAAAGCGCCAGATCCTTGCCGTTCGGTTAATCCGAAAAAATTTTCGCATCCATTTCAATTAGCTACCTATAGTTTCGCGTGCGAAATCCTCTCAGAGCTCGTGCGAGAAGTCGGCCACCTCGGTCAGCCGCACCCCGAGCCGCCCGCTGTCGTCGCCGATCTCCTGCAGCTCGCCGCGCGCGATCAGCCGGTCGCCGATGTAGAGCTCGACCGGGTCGTCGATCGTCGAATCGAGGGTGAGGACCGAGTCCCGCCGCAGCTCGACCAGCTCGCTGACCAGCGGTCGCGCCTTGCCGACCGAGATCGTGACCTCGATCGGCACCCCGAGAAAGGCCCCTGCCCGCGCCTGCCGCGCCGCGCGGTCGGGGGCGGGCTCCGCCTCCGCCGGGGCCGCGCCCTCATCCGGTCTGTCGTCCGCCATCGTCCTCGCCCTTGCTGCCGGTTTCCAGATGCGACGCGATGCAGGCGCGGGCCTGCGCGATGCAGGCCTCGAGATCGAGATGGTCGTAACCCTGGTCCCAGAAGATCTGCGCCTCCCGCGGCAGCAGCTCCGGAACCTCCTCGATCGTCGCGTCGAAGCCCATGCGCCCGAGCATCGCCTCGAGCCGCTGGGCGACCTCGGGCGCGCAGCGCAGCCGCGGCCGCGCCTCCGGCGCCTGCAGCACCGCCCGCTCGACCACCGCCGCGATCTCGGCCCCGAGCCCGGCGTCGGCGAGCGCCGGCGCGATTGCCCCGGCCAGCGCCTCGATCATCGGCGCGAGGCTCGCCGCCACATGCCGCCGCGCCGCCTCGTTGGTCAGCCGCGCGTCGTTGATCGCCTCGATGAGCTCGGTGGTGAGCCGACCCTGCTCCTCGAGGAAGCCGTCCGTCGCCGCCGCCTGCCCCTCGAGGTAGCCCTCGGCATAGGCCCGCTCCCGCTCCGCCTCGATCTGCCGCTCGAGCGGATCGCGCCGCGCGCCCGGGCGGGCGGCCGGCAGGAAGGTCTCCAGGCGATAGGCGCTCATGATCCGGCCGGCTCCTTGCGGCTGTCGGGCGATTCGATCCAGCTCCGGAGCACCGCCGCGCTGTCCTCGCCGCGGCTCGAGATGACGTCGCGCAGCCGCTCGATCTTGTTCACCGTCTGCGCCGGCAGGTCGAGCAGGCTGTCGCCCGCGATCTGCGCCGGCGCGGCCT
The DNA here is from genome assembly GCF_937858865.1 of uncultured Amaricoccus sp. Taxonomy (GTDB): domain Bacteria; phylum Pseudomonadota; class Alphaproteobacteria; order Rhodobacterales; family Rhodobacteraceae; genus Amaricoccus. The sequence continues at coordinate 6,128 of NZ_CALLYO010000024.1, forward strand.
GCCGCTGCGCCTCGGCGAACTCGCGCGGCCCGGTCAGCTCGGCGAGCTCGAGCACCGGCCGCCGCACCGCCATCGGCCGCAGCACGAAGAAGATGAGCGCGAGCACGATCGCCCCGAGCACCCCGAGCTGCGCGATCCGTCCGCCCCAGGCCGCGAGGAAGCCGCCGCCCGGCCCCTCGACCAGCGTGCCCTGCGCCGGGGTCGGGCTGAACTGCAGCGACTCGATCGTGACCGTGTCGCCGCGCGCCTCGTCGAACCCCATCGCCGCGCGCACCAGCTGACGCAGCGTCTCCATCTCCTCCGCCGGCCGCGGCGACCAGACCTGCTTGCCGTCGGCGCCCGTCTCGACGATCCCGTCGACCATGACGGCGACGCTCAACCGGCGGATCGCCCCCGGCAGCACCACCCGCTCGCGCCGCGTCTCCGACACCTCGAAGTTCAGCCGCTCCCGGTTCTCGTTCGCCGACCGCCGGCTCTCGCTCGCGTCGCCGCCGACGTCCCCGTCCGGGAGGTTGCTCGCGACCGTCACCCCCGGCGCGGCGCCGGTGGCGTTCTCCGAGCTCGACTCGGTCTCCGAACTGATCGCGACCCGGCTCTCCGGGTCGATGGTGCGCTCGGAGATGGTCTGGCTGTCCATGTCGGCCTCGACGTTCACCTCGACGATCGCCTTGCCCGTCCCGACCCGCGCCTCGAGCAGCCGCTGCACGTTGGCGCGGATCGTCTCCGCCCGGCTGTCCGGCCCCGCCGCCGGGCCGGCGAGCGGATCGACCTTGCCGGCGAGGATCACGCCGCCCGCCGCATCGATCACCGCGACCGACTCCGGCGCGATCCCGGCGACGGCGGAGGAAACGAGATAGCGGATCGCCTCCGCCTGCGACCGGTCGAGCGTACCCCGCGCCATGGTGACCGTCACCGAGGCCGACCCGGCCGGCGTGCGCGAGAAGGGCTGCGACACGGGGTTGGCCAGATGCACCCGCGCCGAGCGCACGTTCGGCGAGCCGGTGATGGTCCGCGCCAGCTCGCCCTCCTTCGCCCGCCAGTAGGCGGCATCGAACATCTGGCTCGTGGTCCCGAACCCGGACAAGCCGTCGAGGATCTCGTAGCCCGCCGGCCCGCCCGCCGGCAGCCCCTTCGCCGCCAGCTGCATGCGGATGCGGTCGCGTGCGGCGGCATCGACCAGGATCGCCGCCCCGTCGACCGAGAAGGCGACGCCCTCCGCCTCGAGCTCGGCCACGACCTCGCCCGCCGCGGTGGCGTCGAGCCCGGAATAGAGCATCGCCATCGACGGCGCCGTCGCGACCCGGCTGATGCCGAAGACCGCGGCGGCGATCGCCACGACGCTCAGCACGGCGACGAGCCGCCGCCGCGCGTCCAGTCCGTCCCAGAGCTCCTTCAGCCTTGCCACCCTCGGGTACCTGCACTCTCGCATTCGAACTGGCGCGATACTCGGAGGGCCATGCTTAAGAAATGGTTAGGAATGCTCGGTTTACCTCTGACCGAAACGCGAACCTTAACCATCGGGACCGCCATGGCCGACGCCGCCGAAATCGTCGATGACGCCCCGCCGGCCAAGCCGGGGCGGAAGCTCGGGCTCGTCCTCGGCCTCGCCAGCGCGCTCGCGCTCGGCGGCGGCGGCTTCTACGCCGTCTTCTCCGGCCTCGTCGATCCCACAGGCCTGACCGGCCTCCTCGGCGGCGGCCACGACGACGCGCCGGAAGGCGTGGCCGGCGACGTCGCTTTCGTGGCGATGGACCCGATCATGATCTCGCTGCCGCCCGGCGCCTCGGCCCGCCACCTGCGCTTCACCGGCCAGCTCGAGGTGGCACCCGAGCATGCCGCCGAGGTCGCGGCGCTGCTGCCGCGGGTGCTCGACGTCCTCAACACCTACCTCAGGGCCGTCGAGGTGCGCGACCTCGAGGAGCCGTCCGCCCTCGCCCGGCTCCGCGCGCAGATGCTGCGGCGCATCCAGGTCGTTACCGGCGAGGGCCGGGTGCGCGACCTGCTCGTCACCGAATTCGTGCTGAACTAGGGAACGCCCGCATGGACCTCCTGATGAACGGCCTCCTGATGACGGCGACGCTCTTCGCCGGCGGCTACTGCTGGGTGCTGGCCCGGCGGGTGCGCCAGCTCAAGTCGCTCGATTCGGGGCTGGGCGGGGCGATCGTGACGCTCACCCGCCAGGTGGAGCTCGCCCGCACCACGCTCGAGGAAGCCCGCAGCGCCTCGCGCGACACCCGGCACGACCTGGCGCAGCTCGTCGCGAAGGCGGACGGTGCCGCCGGCCAGCTCCGCCTGCTGATCGCCGCCGCGCCCCTGCCCCAGCCGGCACCTCCGGCCGTGGAGCCGGCACCCCCACCCGCCGCCGCGGCTGCCGAGCCCGCGCCCGTCGTCCCGATCCGCCCCGTCCCCCGCGCGCCCGAACCGCGCGCCGAACTGCGCGCCCCCGAAACGCACGCACCCGAGCCGCAGGTCGCCGAGATCCCGAAGCCGCGGGCGCTCGCCCCGGTCGAGAACCCGCTCCGGCGCAAGGACCCCGAGCCGGCCCCGGCGCACAGCGAGGACGACATCCTCGAGGCGCTGAGCGCGCTTGCCGGAGGGCGCTGAGCCATGGCCGCCGCCCGCCCGATGCTGAGCGGCATGGGGCTCGTCGTCTGCTGCTTCTTCGCCTCGGCCGCGCTGCGCCTGACCGACGACGGCTGGGCTCTCGCCCAGGGGGTGGGCGAGGCGGCGGCGCCGGGCGCGACCGGATCGGACAAGGACCGGCTCCTCGAGGCGATTCGCGAGCGCGAGGCGCAGCTCGAGGCCGAGGAGAAGCGCCTCGCCGACCGCAGGCAGACCCTCGGGGTCGCCGAGGCGAAGCTCGCCGAGCAGCTCGCCGCCTTCGAGAAGGCGCAGGCGAACCTCGAGAAGACCCTCGCCATGGCCGACCAGGCGGCCGAGCGCGACCTCGCCCGGATGACGACGATCTACGAGAACATGAAGCCGGCCGAGGCGGCGAAGATCTTCGAGACCATGGACGTCGCCTTCGCCGCCGGGCTCCTCGCGCGGATGCGCCCGGACATGGCGGCGCAGGTGCTGGCCGGGATGACGCCGGAGACCGCCTACGCCGTCACCCTCACCGTCGCCAGCCGCAACGCCCGCGTGCCGACCAAGTAGCAGCGCAAGGCTTTGTTAAACCCCCGACCGCTAGACCGTGACGTGAGAGAGCGGCGCGAGCCCGGCCCCGGAGTCCCGGAATGAACGCATGATCGGCATCGTCGGCATCTGCATCGTCTTCGTCATGGTCTTCGGCGGCTACACGATGGCCGGCGGCAAGATCGGCATCATCCTGCACTCGCTGCCCTTCGAGATGATGATCATCCTCGGCGCCGCCACCGGCGCCTTCGTGATCGGCAACGACAAGCACGGCATCAGCCGGACCCTCAAGGACATCGCCAAGGTCTTCAAGGGGCCGCACTGGAAGACGCAGGATTTCCGGGACCTTCTATGCCTGATGTTCCAGCTCATCCGCATCGCCCGCTCGAACCCGGTCGAGCTCGACCAGCATATCGAGGACCCCGCCTCCTCCTCGATCTTCACCGCCTATCCGCGCATCCTCGCCGACGAGGAGGCGGTAGCGCTCATCTGCGACACGCTGCGCTCGGCCTCGATGAACTACGACGACCCGCACCAGGTCGAGGAGGTGCTCGGCAAGCGGATCGAGGCGAACTACCAGGAGGCGCTCCACTCCGCGCACACGCTGCAGAGCATGGCCGACGGCCTGCCCGCCCTCGGCATCGTCGCCGCCGTCCTCGGCGTCATCAAGACCATGGCCTCGATCGACCAGCCCCCCGAGATCCTCGGCAAGATGATCGGCGGCGCGCTCGTCGGCACCTTCCTCGGCGTCTTCCTCGCCTATGGCTTCGTCGGTCCCTTCGCCAACCGGGTGAAGGCGGTGATCGACGAGGACCAGCATTTCTACAACCTGATCCGCGAGGTGATGGTGGCGGCGCTGCACAACCACGCGCCCAACATCTGCGTCGAGGTCGGGCGGCAGAACACGCCGGCGAACCTCCGCCCCTCCTACAACGAGCTCGAAGGGGCGCTGCGCGCCTCCCGGCAGAGCCTCGCCGCGTGATCCGCGCCGCCGTCCTCGGCCTTCTCGCCGCCGGCGCCGCGGCGCCGCTCGCCGCGGCCGAGGGCGGCGCGATCCGCGGTGGCGAGCACGAGGGCTTCACCCGCATCGTCCTGACGGTCGAGCCGACGACGGAATGGTCGCTCGAGACGGCCGACGGCCGGGCGACGCTGCGCTTTCCCGGCCGCGCGCTCGCCTTCGACACCGCCGGCGTCTACGACCGCATCCCGCGCACACGGGTGACGGCGGTGACGGTGGTGCCCGATCCCGGCGGTACCATGGTCGCCGTGGATCTCGGCTGCGACTGCCGCGTCAGTACCTCCTTCGTCGGGGCGCAGTATCTCGCGCTCGACATCGCCGACCGCGACGCCGCCTTGCCCGAGATCGCGGAACCGGCGGAGACTGCCACGGAGCGCGCGGTGCGCGAGGCCCGCGCGGTCGCGAGCGCCGAGGAGGTGCTGATCCGCCAGATCGAGCGGGCGGCGAGCCAGGGCATCGTGCGTTTCACCGAGCCGGAGGCGCCCGCAGCCGCGGAGAGCGCCACCGCGGGGCCGGCCGCGGGCGAGCCCCCGATCCCTCCCGACGGCCTGCAGGCGGTCGCGGCGGCGCTGGCCGAGAACGACCAGATCGAGGCGACCACGGTCTTCGACCGCGACAGCCGCAACGCGCTGGCGAGCACGGCCGACATGCCGCCCGGCGTCTGCCTCGAGGACGTCGAGCTCGACGTCGGCGCCTGGTCGAACGGCTTCGCGCTGACCGCGCAGCTCCCCGCCCTCGAGCGCCAGCTCGTCAGCGAGTTCGACGCGCCGAACCCCGACGCGGTGCGCGACCTCGCGCGGCTCTACATCCGCTTCGGCTTCGGCGCCGAGGCCGAGATGCTGCTCGCCGCCTTCCCCGACGCCCCGCTCGACCGCCGCACCCTCCTCGCCGACCTCGCCCGCGCCGTGGAGGGGCGGCCGCTCTCGCCCGGCGGCCCGCTCTCCGTCGCCGTCCCCTGCCCCGGCAACCACGCGCTCTGGCTCGCCCTCGGCGGAGCCGCCCCGGCCTACCGCGACGCCGCCGCCTTCGCCGCGGGGCAGGCCGCCTTCGGCCTGCTCCCCGCCGACCTACGCCTCCTCCTCGCGCCGCGTTGGATCGATCGCCTGCTCGCCGAGGACCGCCCCGCCGAGGCCCGCCTCATCCTCGACACCGCTGCCCGCCCCGGCGAGCCGGTCGGCGCCGACCTCGAGATCTCCGCCGCCCGGATCACCGCCGCCGAGGGCAACAGCGAGGAGGCGGTGCGCACCCTCGACGCGCTGCGCGAGGCGGACGGCCACGCCTCGCTCGAGGCCCTGACCGGGATGGCGCGCGTCGCCCTCGACGCCCGGCTCGCGCTCCCCTCCCGCGTCGTCACCGACCTCAGCGCCGCCGCGCTGCAATATCGGGGCGCCCCACCCGAAGCCGAGCTGCGCGGCCTCCTCGTCGCCGCGCTCGCCCGCAGCGGCGAGCTCTCCGCCGCGCTCGCCGAGACCCGCGCCGCGATGCACGACCTCCCAGCCGCCGCCCCCGGCTTCGCGACGCTGATGGCCGGCCTCCTCGCCGAGGCGGAGCCGGCGGCGGTCGGCGCCGCCACCTACGCCGAGACGGCGCTCGCCGCGGAGGATCTCCTGGCCGCCGCCCCGCCCACCGACCCGGCGCGGATCGCCGTCGCGAGCCGGCTCGTCGCCCTCGGCCTGCCCGATCCCGCTCTCGCGCTCGTCGCCGCGGCCGTCGCCGCCGACGATCCCGCGGCCCGCCTCGTCGCCGCCGAGGCCGAGCTCGGCCGCCGGAGCCCGGATGCCGCCCGGGAGGCGCTCGGCCCCCTCGCCAGCCCCGAGGCGACGGCGCTCCGCGCCCGCGCCTTCGCCCTCGACGGCGCCTACGACCAGGCGCTCTCGGCCCTCGAGCGGAGCGGCATGGCCGGGTCCGGCGCCCCCTACGCCTGGCCCTCCGGCGACTGGCCGCGCGCCCGCACCGTCGCCGAGGCCCCCGCGCAGCGCACCATGGCCGCCTACATGGAAGTCGCCGCCGGCGCCGCGCCTGCGCCCGCCCCCGCCGCCGATCCCGCGGCCCTGCCGCCCGATCTCGCCTTCCGCGAACCCTTGCCGCCCCTCGACCGCCCGAGCCTCGACGCCGCCCGGCGC
>NZ_CALLYO010000025.1 GCF_937858865.1 uncultured Amaricoccus sp.
CGTCCTGCTCGCCTCAGCCCGCCTCTGGCTCAAACACTATGAGTCCACGACCTAGTCTGCCTTCACCGCCTCGGCCGCCGCCTGGGCCGCGGCGATCACCGGGATGACGAGCGGGATGTCGAACTGCGGCTGGAGCCGCAGGGCGGAAGCGGTGAGGGGGCCGCCGCCGATGATGACCGCCTCGGCGCCGTCGGCGATCGAGGCCTGCACCGCCTCGGCGAGTGCCGCGTCGAGCTCCTCGGGGGACTTCGCCATCAGCGCGTTCGGATCGCCGGGCGTGGCGCGCGTGCCGCGGAACTGGTCGGCGTAGCCGAGCGCGGCGGCGGTCTGGCGGAACGCCTCGGCCAGCCCCGGATCGGGGGTGGTGGTGGCGATGCCGAACGGGCGGCCGCCCTCCGCCGCCTCGCGGAACGCCTGCTCGCGGATGCCGAAGACCGGCAGGTCGACCTCCGCGCGGAGCTCGGCGAGGCCGGGGTCGCCGAAGGCCGCGACGATGATGGCGCCGACGCGGTCGTCCTTGGCGGCCTCGACGCCGATCCTCACGACGCCGGGCAGCGCCGCCGCGAGATCCGCCGGCGTGGTCAGGAGCGGCGGCACGCCTTCGTTGCTCTTGCCCTCGACGGTCACCCCGCCGGTGGCGGTGGCGGCGATCTCCGTCATCGACTGCGTGGTCTTCTCGTTGGAGTTCGGGTTGATGAGCAGGATGATGTGGTCGGAGGCGGCCGCCGCGTCCTCGGCCGCGGCGGCGAGGGGCGCGAGGGCGGCGAGGGCGCAGCCGGCGAGGAGGGCGCGGAGGCGGGAGCCGGTGGCGAGGGTCATGAGCTTTCTCCTTCGGTTGGGGATGGTCGGGCGGCGGTTCAGCTGCCGGAGACGGCGCGCTGCACCCGGCTGCGGGTGATGCCCCAGACCTGCATCATCGCGTTGTGCAGTTCCTCGTCGGTCGAGGGGTCGTTCTGCTGCCGGCGGTCGAGGTAGAAGAAGATCCCCTCCTTGGTGTGGCCGCGGACGAAGATCATGAACGGGAAGCCGAACTTCGCGCGATAGGCGGCGTTGCCCTCGGCGAGCGTCTGCATCTCCTCGGGCGTGAGCGCGTTCAGCCCGGCGCTCGCCTGCTCTGCCACCGAGTTCGCCGTCATCGTGCCGGCCTGCGCCTCCTTGCCGGCGAGCTCGGGGTGCTGGTTGAGGAAGGTCACCTGGTCCTCGCGCGGGGCGTTCGCGATCACCGCGTAGAGATCCGCGTGCAGGTCGTCGATGCTGTCGAAGGGCCGGGCCTCCCAGCCCTGCTCGGCGACCCAGGGCGACTTCTCGAAGATGCCGCCGAAGGTCTCGACGAAGCTCGCCTGGTCCATGGCGTTGATCGTCTCGAGGCTGAGCTCGTCGGCGCGGGCGCCGGTCGGCAGGCCGGCGGTGACGAGGGTGGCGGCGAGCGCCATGGCGGCAAGCAGGGCACGACGGGTCGGACGGGTTGACGTCATTTGGTCCTCTCGGGTCTTCGGGGGATGGGAGCGGGCTGCCGCCGCGGCGGCAGCCCGGAGGGCGGGGCCGGGGCCCGTCAGGTGCGGTTCGCGCGCCGCATCAGCGTGGTGTAGGCGATGGCGCCGGAGGCCGCGCCGATGACCCAGCCGAGGTTGTTGTGCGGCAGGATGTGGAAGAGCTGCGTCGAGAGCTCCCAGCCGATGGCGATGAAGCCGGAGATGGCGAGGGACTTGAGGCCGACGTGGTTCCAGCCGCCGTCGTAGTGGTACCGGCCGTTCGCATCCATGGTGTAAAGCTCGGGCGTGTTCACGATCTCGCGCTTCACCAGGTAGTAGTCGGCGACCATGACGCCGTAGAGCGGGGCGAGGATGGCGCCGAAGACCGACACGAAGATGGTGATCGCGTGCGGGCTGTCGACGAAGATCCAGGGGCAGACCAGGACGGCGAGGATCGAGGTGATCAGGCCGCCGCGCTTGAAGTCGACGTACTTGGGGAAGAGGTTGGCGAAGTCGTAGGCCGGCGAGACGAAGTTCGCCACGATGTTGATGCCCATGGTGGCGATGATGAAGGTGACCGAGCCGATGAAGACGGCGACCTTGTTGTCGATGCGGGCGACGATCTCGACCGGGTCCATGATCATCTCGCCGAAGACCGAGACGGAGCCGGCGGTGACGATGACGACGACGATGGCGAAGACGAGGAAGTTGATCGGCAGGCCGAGGAAGTTGCCGACCTTCATCTGCCGCTCGGACTTGCCGAAGCGGGAGAAGTCGCCGAAGTTGAGCAGCAGCGCCGCGAAGTAGGCGACGACGAGCAGCATGGCGTTGATCATGTGGCCGATGGTCTCGGGGCCGGTCAGGTGCACGTCGTTGAGCGTGAGGTTCAGCGAGTCGAAGCCGGCGTGGTAGAGGATCCAGGCCATCAGCGCGAACATGACGAGGTAGACGGCCGGGCCGCAGAAGTCGATGAACTTGCGGATCGTCTCCATGCCGCGCTGGAAGATCATCAGCTGGCCGAACCACATGATCAGGAAGCTGATCCAGCCGAGGGTGTTGAGCCCCATGAAGCCGTCGCCGGTGCCGAGCGCGGCGGCCGAGGGGATGAAGAGCAGGATGATGGTGGCGACGGCCTTGGAGGCGAAGTAGGTCTGCACGCCGTACCAGACGATGCCGACCACGCCGCGGATCAGCGCGGCGAGGTTGGCGCCCATCACGCCGAGCGAGACGCGGGCCATGACCGGGAAGGGGATGCCTTCGCGGAGCGAGGGGCGGCCGATCAGGTTCATCAGGAAGTAGACGATCAGGATGCCGATCGCCATCGAGAGCAGCACCTGCCAGCCGGTGAGGCCGAAGAGGAAGAGCGAGGCGGCGAAGGTGTAGCCGCCGACCGAGTGGACGTCCGACATCCACATGGCGAAGATCGAGTAGCCGGTCCAGGTGCGCTTATCCATCGGCACCGGGGCGAGGTCCTCGTTGTAGAGGTTGGGATCGGCGGCGACGGTGCCGACGTAGTGGATCCCTTCGTGCGTCGTGCCGCTCAGGCCAGACGGAATCGTGGTCATCTCGGTCCTCCTTGATCCGCGCCGGTACTCCGCCTGCGCTGCGTTGTCCGTAGACCCCTTGCATCGGGGTTGGTGGCAGATTACCTAGAATGTTACATGACATGCGTTGTAACATACAATCTGGACATCCCTGAAGGTCTTTCAGGCTTTTCCTGAAAGTGCCCGGAGACACGGAGGAAGGAGACGGATGAACCGGGAGCTTGTGGCCGGCGAGGCGCTGATGGCGGATCGGGCCTATGGGCGGCTGATCGGCGTGCTGCGTGACGGCTCGCTGGGGGCGGGGCAGTTCGTCTCGATGCCGGGGCTCGTCGAGCTGATCGGCCTGCCGCTGGCGGCGACGCGCGAGGCGGTGAAGCGGGCCGACGTCGACGGGCTGGTGCGGGTGCTGCCGAAGCGCGGCGTGCTGGTGATGGAGGCCTCGGCCGAGGTGACGCGGGACTGCATGGACCTGCGCGCGCTGCTCGACTCGGAGGGGGCGCGGCGGCTGGTCGCCGTGGGGGCGTCGCTGCCGCTGGCCGAGCTGCGGGCCAGCCACGAGGCGCTGGTGGCGGAGGCGGAGCGGTCGATGACGTCGGCGCTGCCGCGGCGGGCGATCGAGGTCGATCTGTCGCTGCACGACACGCTGTCGACGGGGCTCGGGAACCCCTTGGCGACGGAGGTCTACCGGGTGAACCGCGACCGGATCGCGGTGATCCAGAACACCCGGCCGTTCCTGCCGGACCGGATCGTGCCGGCGATGCGCGAGCATCTGGCGATCATCGGGGCGCTGGAGCGGCGCGACGCCGAGGCGGCGGTGGCGGCGATCGCCGAGCACTACCGCACGACGCTGCGGTGGTGGGGAATCCTCGTCTGACCGAGTCTCAGCCGTTCTCGCGCAGGACGCGGCCGGCGAGGTAGAGCGAGCCGCAGATGAGGATGCGGGCGGCGGGGGCGGCGGCGGCGATGCCCGCCACGGCCTCGGCGACGGAGGGGGCGGCTTGCGGCTCGGCGAAGCCGGCGGCGCGGGCGGCGGCGACGGTTTCCTCGGCGGTCAGCGTGGCCGGCTCGCCGGGGATGGTGACGCCGTGCAGCGAGCGGGCGAGGGGCGCGAGCGGGCGCAGGAAGCCGGCGGCGTCCTTGGTGCGGAGCATGCCGGTCACGAGATGCAGCGGCCGTTGCGGCAGGCGGGTGAGGGCCTCGGCGAGGGCCGTGCCGGCGGCCGGGTTGTGGCCGCCGTCGAGCCAGAGCTCGCAGGGGGCCGCCGCCTCGGCGAGGGGGCCGCGGCGCAGGCGCTGCAGGCGGGCGGGCCATTCGGCGCGGGTGACGGCGGCGGTGCAGGCGGCCTCGTCCATGCTGAGGGCGCGCAGTGCGCAGAGGGCGGTGCCGGCGTTGCCGACCTGGTGCGCGCCGATCAGGTTGGGCAGGGGCAGGTCGAGCAGGCCCTGCGGGTCGAGGTAGGCCATGCGGCCGTGCTCCTCCCAGACCTGCCAGTCCTGGTTCTCGATCATCAGCGGGGCGAGGCGGCGGTGGGCGGCCTCCTCGATGACGGCGAGCGCCTCCGGCTCCTGGCGGGCGACGATGCAGCCGATGCCGTGCTTGAGGATGCCGGCCTTCTCGGCGGCGATCTCGGGGAGCGTCTCGCCGAGGTACTGCTGGTGGTCGACGGAGATGGGGGTGATGACGGTCAGGCGGGGGCGGTCGATGACGTTTGTGGCGTCGAGCCGGCCGCCGAGGCCGACCTCGAGCAGGGCGTAGTCTGCCGGGGTCTCGCTCATGGCGAGGAAGGCGGCGGCGGTGGTGATCTCGAAGAAGGTGATCGGCTGGCCTTCGTTGGCCGTCTCGCAGCGGGCGAGGGCGTCGGCGAGGGCGGGCTCGGGGATGAGCTCGCCGGCGAGGCGGATGCGCTCGTGGAAGCGGGCGAGATGCGGGGAGGTGTAGACGTGGACCGGGTGGCCGGCGGCCTCGAGGCCGGCGCGGATCATGGCCAGCGTCGAGCCCTTGCCGTTGGTGCCGGCGACGTGGACGACCGGCGGCAGGCGGCGCTCGGGGTGGCCGAGGGCGGCGAGCAGGCGCTCGATGCGGGCGAGCGAGAGGTCGATGACCTTGGGGTGCAGCGCGGTGAGGCGGTCGAGGAGCGTGTCGCTCGTCCTGGTCACGATGCTTCGGCTTTCGCCTCCCCGGACGCCTCCCTGGGCGCCTCCTCGGGCGCGGGAAGCTCGCCGCGGATGTAGGGCGGCTGGCTGGTCAGGAGGCGCAGGATGGTGGCGATCTCGTCGCGCAGGTCCTTGCGGGGCACGACGCGGTCGATCATCCCGTGGTCGAGCAGGTATTCCGAGCGCTGGAAGCCTTCGGGCAGGGTCTCGCGGATCGTCTGCTCGATGACGCGGGGGCCGGCGAAGCAGATGAGCGCGCCGGGCTCGGCGAGGTGGATGTCGCCGAGCATGGCGTAGCTCGCGGTGACGCCGCCGGTCGTCGGGTTGGTCAGCACGACGACGTAGGGGAGGCCCGCCTCCTTCAGCATCTCGACGGCGACGGTCGAGCGGGGCATCTGCATCAGCGAGAGGATGCCCTCCTGCATCCGCGCGCCGCCGGCGGCGGCGAAGAGGACGACCGGGCATTTGCGCTTCACCGCCCGTTCGGCGGCGGCGACGATGGCATTGCCGACGTACATCCCCATCGAGCCGCCCATGAAGGCGAAGTCCTGCGCGGCGGCGACGACCTTGAGCCGGCCGATCTCGCCCTCGGCGACGAGCATCGCCTCCTCCTCGCCGGTCTTCTTGCGCGCCTCGCGCAGCCGCTCGGGGTATTTCTTCTGGTCCTTGAAGCCGAGCGGGTCGGCGAGCGGCTTCGGCACCTCCACCTCGACGAAGACGCCGCCGTCGAACAGCGCGGCGAAGCGCTCGCGCGGCGAGATCGCCATGTGGTGGCCGCAGTTGCTGCAGACATTGAGATTGTCGGCGAGCTCGCGGTGGAAGAGCATGGTGCCGCAGTCGTCGCACTTGACCCAGAGGTTCTCCGGCACCTCGCGGCGCGAGAAGAGCGAGTTGATCTTCGGGCGGACGTAGTTGGAGATCCAGTTCATCCCGGCTCCTCGGCGGCGGACGTGGGTCTAGATAGAACCCCGCCCCCGCGAATGCAATCGCGCCCCGAGGGCGCGCCAGGCGGCCCAGGCGGCGAGCATCACGGCGAAATCGGCAAGGAGCAGCGGGCGGACCGCGGCGGCGTCGGCCGGATCGACGGAGATGGTCCAGAGGGTGAAGGCGCCGAGCGGCGAGGGGAGGGAGACGAAGAGGAGCGAGCTCACGTTGTTGGCGAAGTGGAGGCCGATCGCGGCGGAGAGGTTGCCGGTCCGCACGGTGACGTCGGCGAGGATGAGGCCGACGACGGCGGTGGAAAGGACGACGAGCCAGGCGTTGGCGCCGAATTCGGCCGGGTCCCAGTGCAGCGCGCCGAAGAGGGCGGCAGGGAGGAGGAGCCAGGCGAGGCGGCTGCGGAAGCGGGCGGCGAGGCTCTGCATCAGGTAGCCGCGGAAGGCGATCTCCTCGGCCGCGGTCTGCAGCAGGAGGGCGGGGAGGACGAGCGGGAGCCAGGCGGCCCAGGTGGCGAGCGGCATCCGGCGGACGGGGGCGGCGAGCCAGGCGAGGGCTGGGAGGGAAAGGACGGAGAGGAGGGCGATGGCCGCGACGCCGAGGGCGAAGTGGCGCAGGCGGAAGCCGCCGGGGCCGAGGAGGGTCGCCGGCGGGCGCCGCTGCAGGAGGCGCGCCGCGGCGGCGATGCCGAGGGCGAGGGCGGCGAAGCTCAGCAGGTAGGCGAGCAGGATGGCGCGGCCAGGATCGGCGGGCAGGCGGGTGGCGAGGGGCACGAGGGCGGCGACCGCTCCGAGCCAGGCGAGGGCGGCGAAGATGATGCCGGCGAGGAGGCGCCAGAGGGCGGGGCGGGCGCGGGCCGGGGCGACGTAGGCCTCGAAGCGGTCGGTATGCCGGGGGAGGACGGCCATGGCTAGGGTTCGGCCGCGGCGCGGGCGAGGGCGGCGGCGGCGAGGGCGTCCGGGAGCGGCATCAGGCGGGCGGTGCGGGTCCAGAGGATCGCCGTCTCGATGCGGCGGCCGGGGAAGATCGGGGCGAGGGCGGCGGCGTAGGCGCCCATCTGGCGGAGGATGCCCTCTGGGGTGGCCTCGGGCGTCGGCGGGACGGCCTGGTGGCTCTTGAAGTCGACGGCGAGGATGCGGGCGGGCTCGACCACCAGGCGGTCGATGCGGCCGAGGATGCGCGTGCCGCCGAGCTCCGGGAGGGGGGCCGTGACGTCGACCTCGGCGAGGGTGCCGGGGGCGAAGAGGAAGGCGAGCCCGGGGGCGTCGAGGACGGCCTCGACCTCGGCGAGGAGGGCATCGAGGCCGGGGGTGGCGGGGAGGAGGCGCTGGGCGAGGGTGGCGCGGGCGGCTTGGGGGTGGCCGTGCAGGTGCTCGAGCAGGCGGTGGATGGCGGTGCCGCGGGCGAGCGCCTCCTCCTCGGTGAGGAGGAAGCCGGGCTCGCCGGGGAGGATGTGGACGCCGCCGAGGCCGGAGGGCGAGAGCGGGCGGGGTGCGGAGGCGGGGGTGCGGGCGGGGCGGGCCGCCCATTCGGGGAGGGGCTGCGGCTCGGGCGTGGCGGTGCGCGGGGCGGGGGTCGGGTCGGGCCAGTTGTGGGAGAGGGTGAGGGTGTCGCCGCCCGCGCTGCCGAACGGGCCGGGCGCGCGGGCGTGGGGGAGGCTGGCGACGGCCTCGGCGATCAGCGCGTGCCAGCTCTCGCCGGTCGGGGTGGCGGCGTCGGAGCCGGCGCCGCAGACGATGAGCCAGGTGCGCGGGCGGGTGAGGGCGACGTAGAGCAGGCGGCGGCTCTCCTCGCGGACGAGCTGGCGGCGGGCGGCCTCGGCCTGCGCGAAGGCGGCGGGCGCGCTGTCGGCGGCGACCTTCCAGACCGCCTGGCCGGTCTCGAGGCGGAGGATCTGCGGCGGGTTCTGGGCGTCGCTGCGGGTGGCGGTGTCGGGGAGGATGACGATGGGGGCCTCGAGGCCCTTGGCGCCGTGCACGGTCATGACGCGGACCTGGTCGGCGGTCTCCTCGGTGCGGCGCTTCACCTCCACCTCGGCATGGTCGAACCAGGCGATGAAGCCGGTGAGGCTCGGGGGCTCGACGGTCTCGTAGGCGAGGGACTGGTCGATGAGGGCGTCGATGCCGTCCTCGGCCTCGGCGCCGAGGCGGGCGAGGAGCTTCCGGCGGCCGTCGTGGCGGACGAGGATGCGGGCGAGGAGCTCGTGCGGGCGGAGGTAGTCGGCCTGCGCGAGGAGATCCTCGAGGAGGGTGCGGAGCCCGGGCCAGCGGGGGTCGGTGCGGAGCGCCTGCCAGAGGGTGCCGGTGCGGGGGTGGGCGAGATCGAAGAGCTCGCGCTCGGTCAGGCCGCCGAGGGGGCTGCGCAGGAGAGCGGCGAGGGAGAGGTCGTCGGACGGGGTGGCGGCGAAGCGGAGGGCGGCGAGGAGGTCGTTGACGGCGAGCTCGCCGCCCATGCGCAGCAGGTCGGCGCCGGCGACCGGGACGCCGGCGCGCTTGAGGTGGCGGATGACGGCATGGAAGAGGTCGCCGCGGCGCTGGACGAGGATCATCACGTCGCCGGGGCGGATGGCGCGGTCGGCGCCGGGGAGGGCGCGGGCCTGCGCGAGCCAGGCGGCGATCTCGTCGGCGATGCGGCGGGCGAGGGTCTCGACCGGGTCGTCGGGGGCGCGGGCGTCGACGGGGGCGTCCCAGGGGGGCTCCTCCGGCTTGTCGGGCTTGCCGAGGAAGGGCCAGACCTCGACCCGGCCGGGGCGGTCGGGGCCGATGGCGAGATGCGTGATGCCGGGGGCGAGGCGGGCGCCGGCGGGACCGGCGAAGACGGCGTCGACGAGGGCGAGGATGGGGGGCGCGGAGCGGAAGGAGTGCAGGAGGGCGCAGTCCTGCAGCGCGGAGCCGACGTCGGCGATGGCGCGCAGGTAGTGGGCGCGCTTGGCGGCGAACTCGTCGGGGTCCGCACCCTGGAAGGAGTAGATCGACTGCTTCTCGTCGCCGACGACGAAGACGGTGCGGCGGGTCTCGCGCGCGCCCTCGCCGGCGAAGAACTCGGCGGTGAGGGCCTGGATGACCTGCCACTGCGCCGGGCTCGTGTCCTGGGCCTCGTCGACGAGGATGTGGTCGAGGCCGCCGTCGAGGCGCCAGAGCACCCAGGCGGCGGTGCCGGGCTGGGCGAGCAGCGCGCGGGCGCGGTCGATGAGGTCGTCGAAGTCGAGCAGGCCGAGGGCGGCCTTGCGCCGGGCGAGGGCGGCGAGCCAGCGGCGGGCGAAGCGGTCGAGCTCGGCGGAGCGGTGGAAGGCGGCGTTGGCGAGGCGGAGGGTGCGGGTGGCCTCGACGCAGGTCATGAAGGCGTCGAGGGCGGGCAGGAGGGGGGAAAGGCGGGCGCGGAGGGGCTTGGTGGGGAACTTGCCGGCCTTCGCCGTGCCGTCGCCGGTCAGGAGGGCGGATTCCAGTTCCGCGAGGCGGGTGTTCGGGTCGGTGGCGGCGAGGGCCGCGGCGAGGGCCTGGCCGCACTTCGCGTCGGTCTTGCCGGAGGCGGCGAGGTGGGGGACGATCTGGCGGAGGAGGGCCTCCACGTCCGGGGTCAGGAGGCGGGCGGCGAGGTCGGCGGGGGTGATCTCTGGCTGGGCGCCGAGGGCGCGGGCGAGCGCGGGGCCGTCGAAAGGGGTGGCGAAGGCGTCGCGGTGCTTGGCGATCTCGAGGAGCAGGGGGTCGGGGTCGTCGCCGGGGAGCTGGCGGGCGAGGGCGGCGAAGCTGGCCGGGTCGGCCTTGGCGAGCGCGTCGAGGATGTCCTCGCGCAGCGCCCTGGCCTGGCGATCCTCCAGCACGCCGAACTGCGGCGGGACGCCGGCCTCGAGCGGGAAGCGGCGGATCAGCGCCTCGCAGAAGGCGTGGATGGTCTGGATGCGCAGGCCGCCGGGGGTCTCGAGCGCGCGGGCGAAGAGGGTGCGGGCGCGGGGGAGGTCGGCGGCGGGGGTCTCGCCGAGCTCGGCGAGGGCGGCGGCGAGCGCCGCGTCGGGGAGCATGGCCCAGGTGCCGAGGGTGCGGAACAGGCGGTTCTGCATCTCGGCGGCGGCGGCCTTGGTGTAGGTGAGGCAGAGGATCTTCTGCGGCTCGCAGCCGGAGAGGAGGAGGCGCGCGACGCGGTCGGTGAGCACGCGGGTCTTGCCGGTGCCGGCGTTGGCGGAGACCCAGGAGGAGGCGGCGGGGTCGGCGGCCCTGACCTGGGCGCGGGTGGCGTCCTCGATCACCAGTCGGTCTCCGGGCAGTCGCCGTCGGCCCATTCGCCCTTGCGCGACAGGTGGTCGTAGTCGCCGACCCAGGTCAGCTTCTGCGGGCGGAGGCGGGCGGGGAAGCCGTTCGCCTCGTCGAGATAGTGGGCGATGAGCGCCCTGAACTTCGCCCATTTCTCCGGGTCGGGGTCGAGGGGGAGGGTTTCGCCGGACTTGCCGAGCTTCAGGAGCTCGAGGTGGCGGGCGGGGGCGGCGGGGACGGTCTCGAAGCCGCCGGCCTCGGCGATGGCGGCCTCGAGGTGGAGCTGGAGGTGGAAGGCGGCGGCCTCCCGGGCGGTGGGGCTGCTGCCGGACTTGTAGTCGTAGATGGCGAGGCCGCCGGCCACCGCGTCGATGCGGTCGGCGCGGGCGGTGACGGCGAAGGGCCGGGGGAGGCCCGCGACCTCGCGCCGGCCCGCGACCTCGCGGGCGAGCGGCGTGCCGCGGGCGCGGCGATCGGCCTCGCCGGCGAGGAACCAGGCCGCGGCGCGGTGCAGGCGGGCGGTCCAGATGGCGTTGACGGCCGGCCAGGGGGCCTCGGTGGCGAGCGCGGCGCGGACGGTCTCGGCGAAGACGCGGGCGGCGTCCTCGGGCAGGCCGGCCTCGGTGGCGGTGACGAAGTCGTCGAGCGCCTTGTGGATGGCGGTACCGCGGGCCAGCGCATCGGGCTTGCGGCCGGGCGGGTCGAGCCGGCGCAGGCGGAGGACCCGCCTGGCGTAGACGGCGTAGGGGTCGCGGACGAGCCGCTCCACGTCGGTGACGGGGAGCTCGCCCGGCCGGGCGGCGGCCGGCGGGCGCGGGGCGGGCCGCCGGGCCGGGGGGACGCGCGCGGCGGGGAGGTCGAGGCGGGCGGCGGTGTCGACGAGCGCGGTGCCGCGGGCGCGGGCCTCGGCGAGGGCGCGTTGGCCTTCGTCGCCGAGGCCTAGGAGGAGGTTCTCGAGGCGCAGGAGCCAGCGGGAGGGGACGGTCGGAGCCTCGGCATCGCGGGTGGCGCGGGTGAGGATGACGCGGGGCGCGCCCAGGGCCTGCTGGAAGTCGTGGGCGGAGAGGCCGATGCGGCGGTCGGGGCTGGGGAGGCCGACGGCGCGGCGGAGGGAGCGGCCGAGCCAGGGGTCGGCGGGGGGGAGGCGCGGCCAGGTACCCTCGTTGAGGCCGCCGAGGATGACGAGATCGGCCGACTGGATGCGGGCCTCCAGCGTGCCCCAGATGGCGAGGTTCGGGTGGGTGGTCTGGGCCGGTTCGGGGACGTCGCGGGTGGCCATCTGCGCCTGGAGCAGCGTGCGATAGCCGTGGGCGTCGAGGGGGGCGGCGGCGTCCGACTCGGCGGCGAGCGCGTCGAGGAGGGCGCGGGCCTGGGCGCCGGCGTCCTGCTCCCAGAGCGCGTGCAGGGGCGCGGCGGCGGGGCCGGCGGCGAGGGCCTCGGCGGCGGCGCGGTGGCGGGCGACGCAGGCGGCGAGGGGGGCTGTCTCAGCGGTGGCGAGGGGGGCAAGGGTGGTTTGCAGCCAGGCGATCCAGGCGGGGGCGTCGCCGGCCTCCGCCTCGGCCCAGGCGGCAAGGTCGGGCCAGTCGATCCAGGGCGCCTTGCCGCGGAGCCGGCGGCGTTCGAGGCGGGCGGTGAGGCGGAGGTGGGGGGTGCGGGCGGCGGGGGCGCTGTTCACGAGCGGGTGCTTGAGGAGGACGAGGAGGTCCTCGGGGGTCAGGCGCTCGCCGGGGAGGGCGGCGAGGCGGCGGAGGAGGACGCCGGGGGGGGTGAGGGCGAGCGGGCGGCCGGCGCTGTCGTCGGGGATGAGGGACCAGCGGTCGAGCTCGGCGGTGACGCGGCGGGCGAGCTGGCGGTCGGGGGTGACGAGGGCGGCGCGGGTGCCGGTCTCGGCGGCCTCGCGCAGGGCGAGGGCGATGGCGAGGGCCTCGGCGCGCTGGTCGGGGGCTTCGACCCAGGTGAGGGAGGCGAGCGCCGGGGCGAGGCGGCCGGCGAGGGCGGCGCCTTCGGCCTGCCACTGGTCGGTGACCGGGGCGGGGCGGAGGGCGAGGGAGACCAGCGCGTTGCGCTCGGGC
>NZ_CALLYO010000026.1 GCF_937858865.1 uncultured Amaricoccus sp.
TGGTGTCGGTGCCGATGTCGCTGCGTGCGATGAACTCGACGCCGTCGAGATCGCCGAACCCGTTGATGCGGCGGCGCACCTGCGCCTCGGGCGAGTTGTCCTTGTCCGACACGCCGCGCGCCGAGTTGAGGATGCCGCGGATCAGGCCGCGCCCCATGTTGGCCCAGTCCGGGCCCTTCGGGCTGTAGAGGCCGATCAGCGACCAGACCTTGCGCCGGGCATAGGGCCCCTCGAGCACCGTGTATTCGGCGTCGAGATAGACGGCGCCGGTGGCGGCGCGGCGCGCCCAGCCGCCGGTCCAGCCCTGCGAGGGGTCGTCGAAGCCGCCGGGGCGGAGCGTCAGGCGCACCTTGGCGAGCGTGCCCTTGGGGATGACGTTGGTGTTGGATTGGGCGGAGTTGAAGTCGTTCCAGGGTCCGGACATTGCGCGGCTCCTTTCAGTTGGAGGATGGGACGCGCAGCGGCGTCAGATGGGAAAAGCCACCCCGGCGACCGGATCGGGACACCGGGCATGGCGAGAGGCGCTCAGCCATGGCCGGGCTCCGGCGCGGGCGCGGGATCGGCCGGAGTCACCGGCGGCCAGGTCAGGCGTTCGGAGGCAGGCGCCGCGGGGCGCTGGATCTTCTCCATCAGCCGGCCGAGATGCGGGGCCTCGACCCTGTCGAGGCGGCCGGAGCGGTCCTTGGCCGGATAGCCCCAAGTATTCAGCGTCTGGCAGACGAAGGCGCGCTGCGGCTGGCCGCCCGGGTCCGGGATGTCGGCCATGGTGATGACCTGATCGACGATCCCCGGCAGCTCGAGCCCGGTCTTCGAGCCGTCGATCTGCGGCTGGAAGACCTTGCGATTGAAATCGTCGAGCCGCTCGTCGAGGATGCCGACGAACCAGACATGCTTGCCGCGCGTGTGCTGCAGGTGGGTCAGCCAGCCGATCATCTCGCGGCCGTGCAGACCGTAGGCGCCGCGGATGTCGGGCTTGCCGGTCTTCTCCGAGAAGGCCTCGGGCTGCCCACGGCACCACTGGAAGCAGAGCCGCCCGGCAACGGTGATCGAGTCGATGAAGACGGTCTCGTACTTCTCGATCACCGCCGGATCGCCATAGCGCCCGCAGACCTCGTCGAAATGCGCCTGGCTGTAAGGCTGGTCCTCGCGCAGCGCCGGGTTCGGCCCGCCGATGAACACCGCGAAGTCGCGGCATTCCTTCCAGGTGCGGGGCCGGAGCGTGTCGATCTCCAGCCCCTCGACCGCCAGATCCCCGGCCTCGAGATCGAGGAAGAGCGTGGTGGAGGCGTTCAGCGTCCAGAGCAGGCTGGTCTTGCCGATGCCGGACCGGCCGAAGATGACGCCCTTGATGCCCTTGCGTTGCGCGAGCCGTTCGTCGGCGCCGATGATGGGAAGGGCCATCACTGGCCCTCCTTCTTCATCACCGCCGTGGCGGCGCGATCTGCGCCGATGCACCCGGCCTCGCGGGCGAGCTTGTAGAGCCGCTTCAGCGCGTCGGCGCGGCGGTAGGCGGCCGTGCTCTCACGCTCCGCTTCCACGATCGCGAAGGCGATCTCGTCGACGGTCGCCTCGACGACCGGCAACGGCTCGCGCTGCTCGTCGCCGGGGCGCTGCGGGAAGGCGATGGTTTCGGGGAGGTCTTCAAGGGCGTAGCTCGCCTTGCGAAGGCGCGTGATGGCGTCCGGCTGGTCCGGCATGGCGGTTCTCCGTGAGATGAGGTGATCGAGGAGGCGCATCACGCGGCCTCGCGGACGTCGGGCGCGGGCTCGGCGACGTAGATCGCCAAGAGCGGCGTCCCGTCGGCATGGGCGCCGGCGTCCTCGATCTGATAGTTGCGGTTGGGCTCGCAGACCTCGGTCAGCTCCCAGCGGCGATAGAGCCCCGGAAGACGCCTGAAATCCTCGAGCGACAGATCGGCAGTGCGGTTCATGCGTGTCTGCTTTCGGTTGGAGGGAAGGCGCTCGGGGCGCTCGAATGGAAAAAGCCACCGGCGGGACCGGATCGGGGCATCGGTTCAGGGGATTTCCTGGAGGGCGTCGTGCAGCCGGCGCATCGCGCGCTGGTACCGCTTGCGGGCGGCGGCCTCGGTCAGGCCCAGTTCGACGGCGACCTCGGCCTGGGAGAAGCCCTCGATCGCCACGCGGATCACGAGGAGAGCGTCATCGCCGTGCAACTTCCACACGGCGC
>NZ_CALLYO010000027.1 GCF_937858865.1 uncultured Amaricoccus sp.
CCGCCGGGCCTTCGCCGCCCTCGGCCTCGAGGCCGCCTTCGCCCGCGCCGTCGCCGCCGTCGTCCAGCCCGGCGTCGAGTTCGGCCACGACAGCGTCGTCCCCTACGCGCCGGAGAAGGCCCGCGCCCTCTCCGCCGTCCTCGACCGCCTGCCCGGCTTCGTCTTCGAGGCCCATTCCACCGACTACCAGACCCCGGAGGCCCTCGCCGCCCTCGTCCGCGACGGCTTCGCCATCCTCAAGGTCGGCCCCGGCCTCACCTTCGCGCTGCGCGAGGCCCTCTACGGCCTCGACCATATCGCCAGCGCCCTCGACGGCCGCCCGCCGTCGCTGCAGCCCGCCATGGAGGCCCTGATGCTCGCCCGTCCCGAGCACTGGGCGAAATACTACCCCGGCACCCCCGACGAGCAGCGCATCCAGCGCCACTTCTCCTACTTCGACCGCATCCGCTATTACTGGCCCGCCGCCGCCGAGCCCGTCGCCCGCCTCCTCGCCCGCCTCGAAGGCCGGCGCCTCCCCGAGACGCTGCTCAGCCAGTACCTCCCCGGCCTCGCCGGCCCGACGCCGCACGCGCTCCTCCTCGCCGCCGTCCAGCGCGTCCTCGCCCAGTACCACGCCGCCACCAGGGAGACCGCGCATGGATGACTCGCTGAAGGGCAAGGTCGTCGCCATCACCGGCGCCGCCTCCGGCATCGGCCTCGCCTGCGCCCGCCGCTCGCTCGACGCCGGCGCCCGCGTCTTCCTGATCGACCGCGCCGCCCCCGAAACCGACCTCGGCCCGAACGCCCGCCACCTCCGCGTCGACCTGACCAGCCCCGAGAGCGTCGCCGGCATGCTCCCCGCCATCCTCGCCGAGGCCGGCCAGCTCGACGTCTTCCACGCCAACGCCGGCGCCTACATCGGCGGCGACATCCTCGAGAGCGACCCCGACGCCTGGGACCGCATGCTCTCGCTCAACGTCAACGCCGTCTTCCGCACCGTCCGCGCCGTCCTGCCGCACATGGTCGAGCGCAAGACCGGCGACATCATCGTGACGAGCTCCGTCGCCGGCCACGTCCCCGTCCCCTGGGAGCCGATCTACACCGCCTCCAAGCACGCGGTGCAGGCCTTCGTCCACACCGTCCGCCGCCAGGTGGCCCGGCACGGCATCCGCGTCGGCGCCATCGCCCCCGGCCCCGTCGTCACCGCCCTGCTCAAGGACTGGCCGAAGGAGAACCTCGAGAAGGCGATCGCGAACGGCAGCCTCATCGAGCCCGAGGAGATCGCCGAGGCGGTGCACTTCATGCTCACCCGCCCGCGCGGCGTCACCATCCGCGACCTCGTCATCCTGCCCCAAAGCCAGGACATCTGAGCCAGGACATCTGAAGGAAGGCCCCATGTACCTCGACCGCTTCCGCCTCGGGAACGAGACCGCCGTCGTCACCGGCGGCGGCCGCGGCATCGGCCTCTGCTGCGCCGAGGCGCTGGCCGAAGCCGGCGCCCGCGTCGTCCTCATCGAGCGCGACGAGGCCATCGGGGCCGAAGGCCAGGCCGAGCTCGCCGCCAAGGGCTACCGGGCCGAGCTCCTGATCGGCGACGTCGCCGACAGCGCCCGAGTCACCGCGATCGCCGACGAACTCGCCGCCCGCGGCACCCCGGCCACCATCCTCGTCAACAACGCCGGCATCGGCGAGACCGGCATCCCTTCGGAGGAGGTCACCGACGAGAGCTGGCAGCGCACGATGAACGTCAACGTCAACGGCGTCTTCTTCTGCTGCCGGGCCTTCGCCCGCCCGATGCTCGCCTCGGGGCGCGGCGCCATCGTCAACCTCGGCTCGATCTCCGGCCTCATCTGCAACCGCCTGCCGCCGCAGGCCGCCTACAACGTCTCCAAGGCCGCGGTGCACCACATCACCCACTGCCTCGCCGCCGAATGGGCGCCGAAGGGCGTCCGCGTCAACGCCGTCGCCCCCACCTACATCGACACCCCGCTCGTCACCGCCAACCCGCAGAACGCCGAGCGCATCCCCCGCTGGCTCGCCGACACCCCGATGGGCCGCATGGGCAAGCCCGACGAGGTCGCCGCCGCCGTCCTCTTCCTCGCCTCGGACGCCGCCAGCCTCGTCACCGGCGCCGTCCTCCCGGTCGACGCCGGCTTCACCTGCTGGTGACGACTGGAAGTCCGCGCCCACCGCCGAGCACGCCTGCCATCCACGTTCGATGATGGGCGCTCTTTCTCGGGCTACAAATCCGAGGCCTACGGCGATCCGCCGGGGCCGCTGCAACGAAGGCCGCCGGAATTCCTATAACGAATTCAACTGGATGGAACGGGCGCTGGAGCGGGTGATGGGA
>NZ_CALLYO010000028.1 GCF_937858865.1 uncultured Amaricoccus sp.
GATGATCGCCGTCACCGAAGCGCTGTCCGAAGCCTCGCTGGCCGCGGCCGGCAGCCTGATCACCCGCCCCGAGATCCTGGCCCGCGCACTGCTGGCCGGCGGCACCGAGGAGCAGAAGCGCCGCTGGCTGCCGCGCATCGCCCAGGGCGACCCGCTGTGCGGCATCGCCATCACCGAGCCCGACTACGGCTCGGACGTCGCCTCGCTCTCGCTCAAGGCCACCCAGGAAGACCCCTGGCAGCTCTTCGCGCGTACGCACGCGATCGGCCAGGTCGCCCACGTCGATCTCGCCCGCGCCTGGGCGCCGGGCCGGCTGGCGGCGGCGATCAACGCGCACCTGCGCCCGGCGCCGGTGGCGGTGACGGCCGTGGCCGAGGTGGCGGCGGGGTTCCACGCCCGCTTCGACGCGATCGAGCGGGAATATCTCTACCGCATCGTCGCCCGGCGGGCGCCCTTGGTGCGCGACCGCGGCTTCGCCTGGCGGATCGGCCATGCGCTCGACGTCGCGGCGATGCGCGCGGCGGCGGCGGCGCTGGTCGGCCACCACGACTTCACCACCTTCCGCTCCTCGACCTGCCAGGCGAAGAGCCCGCTGCGCACGCTCGACGAGCTCTCGATCGAGGAGGGCCCCGCCGTCGCCGGCCGCGAATACCGCTTCCGCCTGCGCGCCCGCTCCTTCCTGCACAACCAGGTGCGCGGCATCGTCGGCACGCTCGAGCGGGTGGGGGCCGAGGCCTGGCCGGCGGCGCGGGTCGGCGCGGCGCTCGCCGCGCGCGAGCGCAGCGCCTGCGGCCCGGTGGCGCCGCCCGAGGGGCTGACGCTCGTCGCCGCGCGCTACCCCGAGGATCCGTTCGCCGGCTCGGCCGGCTCGGCCGGCTGAGCCGCGGGCGGGGCGGGCTCCTCCGGCGTCGCCTCGCCCTCGGGCACCTCGCCGGGCAGCACCGCCTCGCTGTCGGCGAGCTGGCCGTTCTCCCAGCGGCCCTCGAACTCGCGGCCGTCCTTCAGGCGGATCCTGCCCTGGCCCTGCCGGCGCCCGTCGACGAACTCGCCCTCGTAGACCGAGCCGTCGGCGTAGCTCGCCTTGCCGGCGCCGTTCAGCAGCCCGTCCTTCCAGCTGCCCTCGAAGACGCTGCCGTCCGGCATCTGCATCCGGCCCTGGCCGCTGCGCTGGCCCTGCTCGAAGTCGCCCTCGTAGCGGGTGCCGTCGGCGTAGACCGCGGCGCCCTTGCCGTGGCGCTGCCCCTGCGCCCAGCCGCCCTCGTAGGAATAGCCGTCGGGCGAGACGAGCTTGCCCTCGCCGTCGTTCCTCCCCTCGCGGAAGCTGCCCTCGTAGGTCAGCCCGTCGGCGTAGCGGGCGATGCCCTGGCCGGAGATGGCGCCGGCCACCCAGTCGCCCTCGAAGCTGCGCCCGTCGGCATAGACGATCCTGCCGCGCCCGTCCGGCAGCCCGGCCTTGAAGCTGCCCTCGTAGACCGAGCCGTCGGGATAGGTCGCCTTGCCCTCGCCCTCGAAACGCCCCTCGGCCCAGCCGCCCGAATAGCGGAAGCCGTCCTTGGCGGTCAGCGTGCCGGCGCCACTGCGCTGGTCGGCGACGAAGCCGCCGTCGTAGACGTCGCCCGCCGCCGTCGTCACCCGCCCGAGCCCCTCGCGCCGGCCGGCGACGAAGGCGCCCTCGTAGCGGTCGCCGTTCGCCTGCACCAGCACGCCGTCGCCCTCGAACTTGCCGGCCTTCCAGCCGCCCTCGTAGGTTGTGCCGTCGGCGGTCGCGAGCCTGCCGCGCCCCTCGGGCTGGCCGGCCACCATGTCGCCCTCGTAGACCGAGCCGTCGGGGTAGGTGATCTTCCCCTTCCCCTCCTTCACGCCGTCGACCCAGTCGCCGGTGTAGGTCGACCCGCCCGGCTCGGTCAGCGTGCCCTTGCCGCTCTGCTTGCCGGCGACGAAGCTCCCCTCGTAGCGGGCGCCGTTCGGATAGGTGGCGACGCCCGCGCCCTCGATGCGCCCCGCCTTCCAGTCGCCCTCGTAGCTGCCGCCGTCGGGATAGGTGATTCTCCCCTTGCCGTCCGGCTGGCCGGCGAGGAAATGCCCCTCGTAGACCGAGCCGTTCGGGAAGGTGGCCTTGCCCTCGCCCTCGATGCGGCCCTCGACCCAGGCGCCGGTGTAGACATAGCCGCTCGGCAGGCGATAGGTGCCGTGGCCGTGCTGGCGGCCGTCGACGAAGGTGCCCTGGTAGACCCCGCCGTTGTCGTACTCCTTGGTCAGGACCTGCTCCTGGGCGAACCCGGCGACCGGCGCCAGCGCCATCGCCACCCAGATCCCCGCGGACTGCTTCACCCTCGGCCTCCCCGGGCTGCCCGCCCGTGCTGTTCCCTGGCCCCGCCCGGCCGGCGGCCGCGGAGCGGCCCGAACTTAGGAAGGCGGCCCGGCGGGGACAACGGCTTTTCGCCCCTCCGCCGGCCCGCCTGAGGGCCGGATTCCTAACGCCAGGTTAAAGCGAAAAAAATTATCTATCTGCATCAATGACTTCATCTAGGTTTCGCGCGCGAAATCCATGTTACTCGGTCCAGTCGTCCACGGTGCGGATGTCGTCGTCGGACCAGCCGAGATGATGGGCGATCTCGTGGACGAGGACATGGCTCACCAGCCGGTCGAGCTCCACGTCCCCCCGGTCGATCCACTCCTCGAGGATCGGCCGGCGGTAGAGCCAGACCGTGTCAGGCCGCTCGGCCTGCGTCATAACCGAGCGTTCGGTGAGCGAGACCCCGTCGTAGAGGCCGGTGAGCTCGTAGGGGTCCTCGATCCCGAGGTCGTCGAGCACCTCGTCGGGCGGGAAATCCTCGATCCGGAGCAGGAGCTCGGCGCAGGCCTGCCGCACCCCGGCCGGCAGCCCGCCGAAGGCCTCCCGCATCATCCGCTCGAAATCGGCGAGCGAAGGCGCGACCGCGTCGAGCCGGTCCATCTTTTCCTCCTGCCGGCGGTGCATCCGCCGCGCTCTTCCCTTACACTTCCGCTGCCCGGTTCCGGGCGGTCAAGGGAGAGAGCCATGAGTGTCGCAAGGATCACGGAAATCAGCGCCTCCTCACCCACGAGCTTCGAGGACGCGCTCCAGGCCGGCATCGCCCGCGCCGTCAAGACGCTGAAGAACGTCGAGGGGGCATGGGTCCAGGAGCAGAAGGTCGTCGTGCGCAGCGGCGCGATCTCGGAGTACCGGGTGAACCTCAAGGTCACCTTCATCCTCGAGGACTGACGCCTACCAGCGCAGCACCCGGGCGCCGGCGAGCGCCCCGACCGCGGCGACCGCGAGGATCGCGAGCACGTACCAGACGCCGTAGAAGAGCGGGCTGTCCTCGGTGCAGTGGAGCGAATAGACACCGGCCGCCGCCCCCCCGGCGACGAGCCCGGCCAGCGCGCCGCTGAGCGCCGGCCGCTCGCTCGCCCCGGCGCTCAGCGCCCAGAGCGCCCCGGCGAGAAGCGGCAGGCCCATCAGCGTGACGAGGGCGAGGCACTGGCCGCTGCTCCCGCCGCTCAGCGCCGGCCCCCAAGCCGGGGCCGGCAGCGCGCGGAGCTCGGCCGCCGCGGCCGCCGCGAGGATGAGCGGCACGGCAGCGAGCGCCGGCGCCCAGCCCCCGACCGGGCGGCCGGGACAGGC
>NZ_CALLYO010000029.1 GCF_937858865.1 uncultured Amaricoccus sp.
GGACGAGGCGGAGGAGATCGCCGAGGAGCTCCGCGCCGCCGCCGCCCGGGCGCGCGGCATGGGCAAGGGCGGCGCGCCTAAGCCGGGGGGGCGGAAGCGGGGTCGGGGTCGGTGAGCTGGCCGAGCCGGGCGGCGGCGCAGCGGGCGAAGCGCTGGACGAGCGCCCGGCGGCGGGCGGACGGCAGGGGCGTGGACTCCGGCCAGCGCTGGATCTCGGCGTCCCAGGCGTCGGCGATGATGAGGCCGGCGGCGGGCGGCAGGAGATCGGTCGGGAAGTCGGTGTCGACTGCCCAGAAGAACCGGTCGCACCAGGGAAGATAGCCGCTCCACTTCGCGTCGGAGACGAAGTCCGCCCGGCAGGACTTGCATTCGACGATCCAGAGCTCGCCCTGCTGTCCGAGGGCCATCACGTCGACGCGCAGCCCTGGTGAGGGGCAGAACTCGAGAAGCGGCGCGAAGTGGCGGCTGCGCAGGTGCCGGCTGACACCGCGGGCCAAGCGCTGGCCGGGAAGAAGGCCCTCGATCATCAGTCCTCCTTCGCGCCGCGGCCGGGACGCGTCAAGGGGCGGCCCCGGGGCGCGCCCGGGCGGCGTTAGCAAAAAGGCCATGCGCAGGGCTTGAAGCCGCCCGTCGGGGAGGGCTAGACAGGATCCAAGGGGCCGGGCCGCGCAGGCGGAATCGGCCGACGGGCTGTCAGGAGAGCAGATCATGGCCGACGCCGTTGTCCATTCACACCACGACCACGACCATCCGGGTTTCTTCACCCGCTGGTTCATGTCGACGAACCACAAGGACATCGGCATCCTCTACGTCGTGACGGCGGCGACGCTCGGCCTCGTCTCGGTCGCCTTCACCATGTTCATGCGCCTCGAGCTGCTGGAGCCCGGGGTGCAGTACATGCTGATCGACGGCGAGCCGCACGGGCACATCTGGAACGTGCTGGTTACCGGCCACGGCGTCTTGATGATGTTCTTCGTAGTCATCCCAGCGCTCTTCGGCGGCTTCGGCAACTACTTCATGCCGCTGATGATCGGCGCGCCCGACATGGCCTTCCCGCGGCTCAACAACCTCAGTTACTGGCTCTACGTGGCGGGCTCGACGCTCGCGATCCTCTCGATCATGGCGCCGGGGGGCGACGGGCTGCCGGGCACCGGCGTCGGCTGGGTGCTCTACGCGCCGCTCTCGACAACGGAATCCGGCATGTCGATGGACCTCGCGATCTTCGCGGTGCACCTCTCGGGGGCCTCGTCGATCCTCGGCGCCATCAACATGATCACCACCTTCATGAACATGCGCGCGCCGGGGATGACGCTGCACAAGGTGCCGCTCTTCCCCTGGTCGATCATGGTCACGGCCTTCATGATCCTCTTGGCGCTGCCGGTGCTGGCGGGTGCGATCACCATGCTCCTCACCGACCGCAACTTCGGCACGACCTTCTTCGACCCCTCGGGCGGCGGCGACCCGGTGCTCTACCAGCACATCCTGTGGTTCTTCGGCCATCCGGAGGTCTACATCGTGATCGTGCCGGGCTTCGGCATCATCAGCCACGTCGTCTCGACCTTTTCGAGGAAGCCGATCTTCGGCTACCTGCCGATGGTCTACGCGATGATCGCGATCGGCGCGATCGGCTTCGTGGTCTGGGCGCACCACATGTTCACCGTGGGCATGTCGCTGACCCAGCAGAGCTACTTCATGATGGCGACGATGGTGATCGCGGTGCCGACCGGCATCAAGATCTTCTCCTGGATCGCGACGATGTGGGGCGGCTCGATCGAGTTCAGGACGCCGATGCTCTGGGCGCTCGGCTTCCTCTTCGTCTTCACCATCGGCGGCGTGACCGGCGTGGTGGTCAGCCAGGCGCCGATCGACCGCGCCTATCAGGACACCTACTACGTGGTGGCGCACTTCCACTACGTGATGAGCCTCGGGGCGGTCTTCTGCATCTTCGCCGGCTGCTTCTACTGGATGGGCAAGGTGACCGGGCGGCAGTATCCGGAGTGGGCCGGCAAGCTCCACTTCTGGATGATGTTCATCGGCGCCAACCTCACCTTCTTCCCGCAGCACTTCCTCGGGCGGCAGGGGATGCCGCGGCGGTACATGGATTATCCGGAAGCCTTCGCGCAGTGGAACTTCGTCTCCTCGATCGGTGCGTTCATCTCGGGGCTCTCGTTCCTCTTCTTCTTCTGGATCGTCTTCTACACCCTGCGCTACGGCAAGCGGGTGACCGAGCCGGCCTACTGGGGGCCGCAGCCCGACGCGACGCTGGAGTGGACGCTGTCCAATCCGCCGCCGGCGCATACCTTCGAGACGCTCCCCACCCGCGACATGTGGGACCATCGCGCGACGCACTGAGAGGGCCCATGCCGGACGGATCGGGCGTCGGAGGACCGGAGGGGGCTTTCGGGCCCGCGGGGGATCCCTTCCGGCGCAGCGATCCGCCCGAGCTGGCGCTGACGCTCTGGCCGAACCGTTCCTGCTCGCGGCGGGGCTGGACCTGGGTGGTGGGGATCCTCGCGGTGGGGCTGGCGCTGCCGCTGGCCGGGCTGGCCGGCACCAAGGCGGCCTGGGGGATGCTGCCCTTCCTGGTCGCCGCGCTGGCGGGCCTGTGTCTCGCGGTGCGGCGCAATCATCTCGACGGGCGGCTGTGCGAGGAGCTGAAGCTCTGGCCGGACCTCGTCACCGTGGTGCGGCGCGAGCCGGACGGGCGCGAGCGGCGCTGGCATGCCAATCCCTTCTGGGTGCGGCTCAAGCTGCGCGATGCGCATGTCGAGAAGTATCTGACCCTCGAGGGGAGCGGGCGCGAGATCGAGCTCGGGGCGTTCCTGAGCCCCTGGGAGCGCGAGGCGCTGCATGCCGATCTCGCCGCGGCGCTGGCGCGGGTGCGGGGGCCGCGCTGAGGGCTGTCCTTCGGGCGAGGCGCGAGTTACCATAGGGGCGTCGCAACCACCGGGAGAAACCCCATGCTTCGACTGACGCCTGCCGCTCTCGTGCTCGCGCTGGCACAGCCTGCGGCCGCGGACGAGTTCACCGATACGCTCGAGAGCGCGCTCGAGGCCTATCGCAGCGGGGACGTCTCGGCGGCGCGCGAGGATCTCGACTTTGCCGGGAAGCTGCTGGCGGCGATGAAATCGGAGGCGCTGGCGAAGTTCCTGCCGGCGGCGCCGGGGGGCTGGACGCGCGGGGAGGCCTCGGACGAGGAGGCCGCCGCGGGCGGGATGATGGGGATGTTCGGCGGCGGGACGAGCGCGGCGGCCACCTATACCAAGGGCGCCGAGCAGGTGACGGTCACGCTGGTCGCTGACTCGCCGATGGTGAGCGGCCTCGGAGCGATGATCTCGGGCATGGCCGGGCTGGCCGGCGGCAAGCCGCTGCGCATCCAGCGCACCGAGTTCACCGAGCAGGACGGCGACCTGCAGGGGGTGGTGAACGGGCGGGTGATGGTGAGCGTGACCGGGGGCGCGAGCGTCGAGGACAAGCGGGCGTTCCTCGAGGCGATGGACTTCGGGGCGCTCGGGAACTTCTAGGTGGGCGCGCGCGCCCATCCGGCTAACCATTTGAAATGAAACGGCGTCTGGTGCGCCGTTAACCGGGTGGTCACACTACACGACAGGGCTGGCTGAGGGCGGGATGAGGTGATCTTCTGGAC
>NZ_CALLYO010000030.1 GCF_937858865.1 uncultured Amaricoccus sp.
CCTCGGCCATCCGGTCCATGAAGCCGGCCCCGGCCGCGATCCAGAGAAAGCCGCCGACTGCCGGCGAGACGCCCGCCACCTCTCCCGCGACCGCCAGCGCCACCAGCCCCGGTGCGAGGTTCATCCGCCCCGGATGCGGCCGGAAGGGCGAGGTCCGCTCGCTCGGATCGAGCACCACGTTGGTGACGGGCACGGTGACGCGCGCCAGCGCCAGCCCGAGCAGGCCGAGAAAGAGGAGGCCGGCGATGCGCAGCCAGCCCGCCGCCGCCGCGCCGTCGCCGATCAGCATCGCGAGCCGCGCCAGCCCGGCGGCCAGCGTCAGCGCCGCGACCCACCCGAGGAAGGCGGTCACCCGCGTCGTCCGGCGCTCGACCGAGACGCGGGCGAGATAGGCGAGGAGGAACCCCAGCCAGGCGAGATCGGCCAGCGCCGCCGGCAGGACGAGCGCGTCGGCGCCGGTCAGCCCGGCCAGCCGCGCCGCGCCCCAGAGGCCGGCCAGCCACCAGAGCGGCCGCCCGCGCAGCCGGGGCGAGTTGGTCCATTCGGGCACCGCCGTGGTCAGGAAGCCGATCAGCGCCGCGCCCCAGGCGCCGAAGATCATCTCCGTCGCGTGCCACACGCCGGGCGGCAGCTCGCGGGCGAAGGGCAGGTCGAACGACCAGAGGCCGACCCAGAGCAGCGGCCAGAGCGCGGCCTGCAGCGCCGCCAGCGGGAAGAAGATGCGGAACCCCTCATCCGACAGCACCCGGGAGAGCGGCAGCGTCATGGCCTGACCCGCTCGTCGATGTCGTCGATATGGGCGAAGAGCGCGTCCCTCTCCAGGAACTGCTGCCGCCGCTCGAAGGTCTCGGCATCGTCGCGCTCGCCCGGCTGCCCCGGCAGCCACCTTTCGCCGGCGATGCCGCGGCCGTAGGGGTCGAGGACGAGGATGCGGTGGCTGATGCGGATCGCCTCCATCAGGTCGTGGGTGATGAAGAGCGCCGCGAAGCGCGCCCCGCGCGCCGCCTCGATCACGAGATCCTGCATCCGCCGCTTCAGCGCCACGTCGAGCGCGGTGAAGGGCTCGTCGAAATAGACGAAGTCGGGCTCGACGACCAGCGCCCGGGCGATCGCCACCCGCTGGCGCATGCCGCCCGAGAGCTCGACCGGATACTTCCCGAGGTCCTCGGCCTCCAGCCCGGCGCGGGCCGCCGCGGCGAGGACGCTGGCGCCGCGATCCCGGCGCGGCCGGCGCGCCAGGCGCAGCGGGAAGCCGATGTTGCCGGCCGCCGTCGCCCAGGGCATCAGCCGCGGGTCCTGGAATACCATGGCGTGGCGGGCGTAGCGGCGGGCGACCTGCCCGTCGCGCGGCTCCTCCAGCCCGGCGGCGATATGGGCGATCGTCGACTTGCCCGAGCCGGACGGCCCGACCAGCGCGACGATCTCGCCGGGCGCGACCGCGAGCGAGATGCCCTCGAGCACGGTGCGGCCGAAGAAGGCATGGCCGATGCCGGAGAGCTCGAGCAGGCTCACCGCTTCACCCCCCAGGGCGCGGCGGCGTCGCGCCAGCGCTCGAGCTCGGCGCGGGCCGGGCGGATCAGCCCGTATTCGACCAGGATCAGCGCCGCGACGGCGAGGCTCACCCAGGCGAGCGCCTCGGCCACGTCGAGCATGGCGCGCGCCCGGGCCAGCGCGCCGCCGACCCCGCCGGCGTTGGCGAGGAGCTCGGCCATCACCGCCACCTTGAAGGCGGTGCCGAGCGCGAGCAGCAGCGCGGGAAAGAGGTGCGCCGCGATCTGCCGCACCGCGACATGGGTGAAGCGCCGGACGGGGCCGGCGCCGAAGGCCTTCGCCATGGCGTCGAGCCCTCGGTCGCGCGTTACCACCCCCTCGACCGCGCCGACGAAGACGATGGGGGTGGCGGAGATCAGGATGGTGATCGCGACGGTGCCGTCGCCGGTGCCGAACCAGATCATCGCCAGCACGATCCAGGCGATGGGCGGCACGCCGAGGATGACCGTCAGGATCGGGCGGGCGATGCGCAGCGTGGCGGGCGAATAGCCGGCCGCGACGCCGGCGACGGTGCCGGCCAGCGCGCAGAGCGCGAAGCCGGTCACCGCGCGCTCGACGGTCGTCGCCAGCATGGCGCGGGCGCTGCCGTCGGTCAGCAGCCGCGCGGCGGCGGCCAGCGTCTCGAGCGGCGCCGGCAGGATGAAGGCGCCATAGGCCTCGTGCCCCGCCTGCCAGAGGGCGGCGAGGAGCGCGAGCCCGGCCAGCCCCGCCCAGCCGGACCAGAGGAACCGCCCCAGCCGGGCGAGGCGGTCGAGCCCGACCCAGAGCATCTCAGAACGACCTCCGCCAACGGGCCCGCCGACGCGGTGAGCCCCTTCCGTGCTGCGCGTTAACCTTGGTTGAGAAGTGGTTAGCGTTTATGACTTTTCCGTTCACTTTCAACAAGTTGCCCAAAGCCCGCACTGTGCGGACCCGTGCGGGCGGGCGCCCTTTCAGAGGGCGTAGAAGCC
This sequence comes from uncultured Amaricoccus sp., assembly GCF_937858865.1. GTDB lineage: Bacteria > Pseudomonadota > Alphaproteobacteria > Rhodobacterales > Rhodobacteraceae > Amaricoccus. The sequence goes on from NZ_CALLYO010000030.1 coordinate 2,502, forward strand.
GTCGTCGGGCAGCTTGCCGCCGATGATCGCCGCATCGGAGGCGGCCATCAGCTTCAGCATCGCCTCGACGGCCGGCCGCGCCTCGCTCGCCGGGACCGCCGCCAGGTTGGAGTAGGGGATCGAGGCCGCCAGCACCGGCGCCGGCTGCTCCAACGGCCCGGTCGCCGAGGCGGCCGCCGCCGCCGGATCCGCGTTCACCGCCGCCGTGACCTCGGCCAGCCGCCGCTGCAGCTCGCCGACGAGATCGGGGTTCGCCGCCGCGAAGCCCTCGGTCACCGCCAGCCCCGCCTGCGGCAGCACCGGCCCGAGCCCGGTGACGGCCCCCCATTCCTGCTGCAGGTCCACCGCGCGCGCCAGCGCCCGGCCCGCCTGCCCGCCGCGCAGCACGGCGACGGTGGACGAGGGTTCCGAGAGGACGGCGACGTCGATCTGCCCGGCGAGCAGCAGCTGCGCCGCCTCGATCGGGCTCCCCGAGGATTCAAGCGTCACCGAGTCGCCGAGGCCGTGGTGGGCGAGCAGGGCGCGCAGGATGAAGTCGGGGGTGTCGTTGACGAAGGGGACCGCCAGGCGCTTGCCGGCGAGGCCGGCCAGCCCGCCGACCGCCCCCTCGCCCGCGACGATGTAGAGCAGCCCGTTCGTCATCGTGTTGACCAGCCGCAGCCCGAGCCCGCGGTTGTAGAGGTTGGCCGCCGCTTGCACCGGCACGACCGACAGGTCGATCGCCCCCGAGGTCAGCCCGGCGCGCAGCTCGTCCGGGGTCCGCCAGACCGTCAGCGACACCTCGTCCGCGAGATCGGCCAGCGCGCCGGTGGCGACGGCATGGGCGAGCGTCACGCTCGGCCCGGCGGGCGGGCCGTAGAGCGCGAGCCGCGGAGCGGCCGCCGCGCGCAAGAGGCCGGGAGCGGCGAGCGAAGCCCCGAGGCCGGCGGTGCCGGCCAGGAACGTGCGGCGGGAAAGGTCGGGCAACGGTCGGCGCATGACAGCCTCCTTGGCGTTAGGTTCTGGCTGGCTGGCTTGCGCGGGCTGGCTGCGGTACCGGCGGACTCGTCGGCCCTTCCGCTCCGATAGAGTAGGCATCGGCCGCCGTCTTTGAAGTTGCTCAAATTGCCGCAGCTCCCCTTGCCATGCGTCCCGATAGCGCTGGACATCGTGCGCCGGGGCTGAAAGATGCCCCCGCGCGGGCATGCGAGGGCTCCGATGGCCAGTTTTCTCTATCACGGCGATCTTCCGGACGGGCTCGACCTCGGGCCGGTGGTCGCCATCGACACCGAGACGATGGGCCTCAATCCCGCCCGCGACCGGCTCTGCCTGGTACAGCTCTCCGGTGGCGACGGCGACGCACACCTGGTGCAGATCCCGGCCGGCCCGGTCGAGGCGCCGAACCTCGCGGCGATGCTCGCCGATCCCGCGACGCTGAAGCTCTTCCACTTCGGCCGCTTCGACATCGCGGTGCTGCTCAACCGCTTCGGCGTGCTGACGGCGCCGGTCTACTGCACCAAGATCGCCTCGCGCCTGGTCAGGACCTACACCGACCGCCACGGGCTCAAGGACCTGGTGCGCGAGCTGCTCGAGGTTGACATCTCGAAGCAGCAGCAGTCGAGCGACTGGGGCGCGGTCACCCTCAGCCAGGCCCAGATCGACTATGCCGCCTCGGACGTCCTCTACCTGCACCAGCTGAAGGGGGCGCTCGACGCGCGGCTGGCGCGCGAGGGCCGGACCGATCTCGCCCAGGCCTGCTTCGACTTCCTGCCGCAGCGGGCGCGGCTCGACCTCGCGGGCTGGGGCGAGATCGACATCTTCGCGCACAGCTGATGGCGCGCACGGCCGGACAGCCGGACGCGGCCGGGCTCGTCGCCACCGGGCGGCGGGTGATCGGCATCGAGGCTGCGGCGCTCGCCGACCTCGCCGAGCGGCTGCCCGAGGGCTTCGCCGCCGCCGCCGGGCTGATGCTCGCCGCGCGCGGGCGGGTCATCCTCTCCGGCATGGGCAAGTCCGGGCACGTCGCGCGCAAGATCGCGGCGACCCTCGCCTCGACCGGCACGCCCGCGCTTTACGTCCACCCGGCGGAGGCGAGCCACGGCGACCTCGGGATGATCACCACCGAGGACGTCGTCCTCCTCCTCTCCAACTCGGGCGAGACGCCCGAGCTCGCCGATCTCATCGCCTATACCCGCCGCTTCGGCATTCCGCTGATCGGGGTGGCGGGCAAGGCCGACTCGACGCTGCTGCGGGCGGCCGACATCGCGCTCGTGTTGCCGCCGGCGCCCGAGGCCTGCTCGGTCGGCCTCGCGCCCACCACCTCGACCACGATGACGCTCGCGCTCGGCGACGCGCTGGCGGTGGCGCTGATGGAGAGCCGCGCCTTCACGCCCGAGGACTTCGCCGGGCTGCACCCGGGCGGGCGGCTCGGCGCGCGGCTCGCCAAGGTCGCCGACCTCATGCACGCGGGCGCGGAGATGCCGCTCGTCGCCACCGGCCTGCCGATGGGCGAGGCGCTGCTCGAGATGACCCGCAAGGGGTTCGGCGTGGTCGGCGTGGTCGATGCCTCCGGCGCGCTCGTCGGGATCGTGACCGACGGCGACCTCCGGCGCCACATGGCCGGCCTGCTCGAGCGGCGGGTGGACGAGGTGATGACCCGCGCCCCGCGGACGATCGCCACCACCGCCCTCGCCTCCGAGGCGCTGAAGGTGATGAACGCCGGCAAGATCACCACGCTCTTCTGCATCGCACCCGAGGCCCCCGGCCGGCCGGCGGGCATCCTGCACGTCCACGACTGCCTGCGCGCCGGCGTGGTGTGAGCCATGGCGGTGGGGCCGGGGCTGCACTCGCGGGTCGTGGCGGTCCTGAAGGTCGGGCTGCCGCTGGTGGCGGTCGGCCTGCTCGCCTCGCTCTTCCTGGTGCAGACCGACGACCGGCTGGCCGGCAACGTGGTCTTCTCGCCGGGAGACGTCGAGGCGCTGGGGAGCGGCCTCAGGATCGACAATCCGACCTTCACCGGCACCACCAGCGGCAACGACCGCTTCCGCTTCACCGCCGCCCTCGTCGAGCCCGACGCGGCCCCGCCCGAGCGGGCGCGGATCACGACGCTCGCCGGGACGCTGCAGCTCCACAACGGGCCGGAGGTGACGGTGAGCGCCGAGCGCGGCGATCTCGACATCCCGACCCAGCGGCTCGACCTCTCGGGCCAGGTCGTCATCACCACCTCGGACGGCTATCGCCTCGCCGCCGACAAGGCGACGATCGACCTGCGCGCGGGGGCCTTCGTCGCCGGGGACGAGGTGCTGACCACGGGGCCCCTCGGCGAGATCACCTCGGGCAGCCTGCACGTGGCCCCGGCCGCGGCGACCGGCGAGGCGCGACGGTTCTCCTTCTCAGACGGCGTGCGGCTGGTATACGATCCGCCCGACCCCGGATGAGGATGGGAATGCGCAGGTTTCTGGCGATCGTGGCTGTCGTGCTGCCGGGGCTTGCGTTCGCGCAGGCGGAGGTGCCGTTCGGAGGCCTGCAGCACGACAGCTCGCTGCCGGTCGAGATCACCTCGGACCGGCTCGACCTCGATCAGGCGGCCGGCACCGCGGTCTTCACCGGCCAGGTCAAGGTCGGCCAGGGCACGCTGCGGCTCGCGGCCGACCGGGTCGAGGTCTTCTACGACGAGGCCTCGACGCAGCAGACCGGCAAGGTGCAGCGGATGATCGCGACCGGCAACGTGACGATCGCCAACGGGACGGAGGCGGCGGAGGCCGATCATGCCGTCTACGAGGTGGCGGCGGGCACGATCGTCATGGACGGCAACGTCCTTCTGACCCAGGGGCAGAATGCCCTCTCGAGCGAGCGGCTCGACATCGACCTCAACAGGGGCACCGGCCGCCTCGAGGGCCGGGTGCAGACGATCTTCGTTCCCGGCAGCCAGCCCGGCGCCGCCCGGTGACGGCCCCGCTCGATACCGCGCAACCCGACGTGCGGACTGCCGGGTCGGCCACCGGGCTCGATGTCAGGAACCTCGCCAAGAGCTACAAGGGGCGCCCGGTGCTGCGCGACGTGTCGCTCCGCCTGCACCGCGGCGAGGTGGCGGCGCTGCTCGGCCCGAACGGGGCGGGCAAGACCACCTGCTTCTACGCCATCGCCGGCCTGGTGCCGCCCGACCGCGGCACCATCCTGATCGACGGGCAGGAGGTGACCTGGCTGCCGATGTACCGCCGGGCCAAGCTCGGTATCGGCTACCTGCCGCAGGAGGCCTCGATCTTCCGCGGCCTGACGGTGGCCGACAATATCCGCGCCATCCTCGAGATCAGCGTGCCGGACCCCGAGAAGCGGCACGAGATGCTCGACGAGCTGATGGGCGAATTCTCGATCACCCACCTGCGCCGCGCCCCGGCGATCGCGCTCTCGGGCGGCGAGCGGCGGCGGGTGGAGATCGCCCGCTGCCTCGCGACGCAGCCCAACTACGTCCTGCTCGACGAGCCTTTCGCCGGCGTCGACCCGCTCGCGGTCATGGATATCCGCAACCTGGTGCGGCACCTGAAGGACCGCGGGATCGGCGTTCTGATCACCGACCACAACGTGCGCGAGACGCTGGAAATCGTCGACCGAGCCTATATCCTGCACGACGGCACGGTGCTGATGACCGGGACGCCCGAAGAAGTGGTGCGCGACGACAATGTCCGGCGGGTCTATCTTGGCGAGAGCTTCCGCATCTGAGGCGCCGGGCTGATGGCGCTCTCGCCGCGGATGGAGCTGCGTCAGAGCCAGTCTCTGGTGATGACGCCGCAGCTTCAGCAGGCGATCAAGCTGCTGCAGATGTCGGGCGTCCAGCTCGCCGAGTACCTGGCGACGGAGGTCGAGAAGAACCCGCTGCTCGAACTCGCGCCGCCCCCCGCCGGGGGGGTGCGGCCGGGCGGCGGCGAGGGGAGCTATCTCGACACGCTGGCCGAGGAGGAGACGCTCTTCGGCCATCTGCGCGCGCAGGTCGGCGCAATGCGTGCGCTGCCGGCGGTGGTGCAGGCGGCGCTCGCCCTGGTCGATGAGCTGGAGGAGGACGGCTACCTGCGCGTGCCGCTCGCCGAGGTGGCGGCGCGGCATCGGCTGCGGCCGGCCGAGGTGCTGGCCGGGCTAGAGCTCGTGCAGGCCTGCGAGCCGACGGGGGTCGGGGCGCGCAACCTGAAGGAGTGCCTGGCGCTGCAGCTCGCCGAGCGCGACCGGCTCGACCCGGCGATGCAGGCGATGCTCGACAACCTGCCGCTGGTGGCGCAGGGCCGGCTCGGCGAGCTCGAGGCGCGCTGCGGCGTGGACGCCGAGGACGTCGCCGACATGCTGGCCGAGCTTCGCGCGCTCGACCCCCGGCCAGGCCTCCGCTTCGCCCGCGAGACGGTGCAGAGCGCCGTCCCGGACGTCCATGTCCGCCGCGGGTCCGACGGCGGGTGGGTCGTGGAGCTCAACACGGACGCCCTGCCGCGGGTGCTGACGAACAACGTCTATGCCGCCAGCGTCGGCGGGCACGACGCCGGCGCCGCCGCCTTCATCTCCGAATGCCGCGCCAGCGCCCGCTGGCTGGTGCGGAGCCTCGAGCAGCGGGCGCGGACCGTCCTGCGGGTGGCGACCGAGATCGTCGCGCGGCAGGACCGTTTCTTCCGCACCGGCGTCTCGGAGCTGAAGCCGCTGACCCAGCGGGCGGTGGCGGGAAGCCTCGGGCTGCACGAATCAACCGTCAGTCGCGTAGCGACGGGAAAGTACATCTCATGCGAACAGGGATGCTTCGACTTCCGCTTCTTCTTCAGCTCGGCGATCCAGGCCGTCGCGGGCGGCGAGGCCTTCTCCGCGGCGGCGGTCCAGGAGCGCATCCGCGGGCTGGTCCAGGGCGAGCGGCGGCCGGGCAGCCTGTCGGACGACAAGCTCGTCCTTCTCCTCAAGGGCGAGGGGATTGGTATTGCGCGACGGACGGTCGCCAAATACCGTGAAGGGATGGGCATCCCGTCTTCCGTGGAGCGCCGGCGCCTGAGGAGCTCGCTTTCCGCTCCCCGAGCGGTGGGGAGTTCTCAGGCCGGCGGCGCACGCGATTGACAATGGAATCCGAGCCGTCCATAGGGACCGCCGAAACGCGGCGGAGCCGGATGAGTGGTCGGGGAAAGCGGGGCGACGCTATGCGCATTCAGGTCAGCGGCAAACAGATCGATATCGGCGAGGCCTTGCGGCAGCATGTCGAGGATCGCCTCGGCGAGGCGGTGTCGAAGTACTTCGACCGCCCGGTCGAGGCCGTGGTGACCTTCTCGAAGGAGGGGCACCTCTTCGTCACCGATTCCTCGGTGCATCTGCCGACCGGCATGAAGGCGCAGGCCACGGCGCGGGCGGAGGAGATCTATGCCTCCTTCGACGGGGCGGTGGAGCGGATGGACAAGCAGCTCCGCCGGTACAAGCGCCGGCTGAAGGACCACCACCGCGACCGGCAGGACCCGATTGAAGCCATAGGTGCCTCGTCCTACATACTTGCCGGGGAAGGAGACGAGGGGGAGGGCGAACCCGCCAGCCTGCAGCCAGTCATCGTTGCCGAGACGGAGACCCAGGTCCAGCTGCTGTCCGTCGGCGAGGCGGTGATGCAGATGGAGCTGGCCGGGGCCGATCTTCTGGTCTTCCGCAACGAGGCGCACGGCGGGGTCAACGTCGTGCACCGGCGGCAGGACGGAAACATCGGCTGGATCGACCCCCGCCGCCCCCTCTGAGGGGCGAGGGGTCAAGAGGAGTTCCGGTCCATGGAGCTATCGGAGATCATCGGCATCGAGGCCGTTCGCGCGCCCGTCAAGGCGACGAGCAAGAAGCGGCTGCTGCAGGATCTCGCGGAAATGGCGGAGGCCGTCTACGGGCTGCCGTCGGAGACCGTCTATCGCGCGCTGATGGATCGCGAGGCACTGGGGCCGACGGGCGTCGGCCGCGGCGTGGCGATTCCGCATGCCCGCTTCGCGGGGGTGGGGACCGTGCTCGGGCTCTTCGTGCGCCTGGAGAAGCCGGTCGACTTCGAGTCGATCGACCGGCAGCCGGTCGATCTGGTCTTCGCGCTCTTCGCGCCGGAATCGGCCGGGGCGGAGCATCTCAAGGCGCTGGCCCGGGTGTCGCGGACGCTCCGCAGCGAGGCGGTCTGCGCCAAGCTCCGCTCGACCTTCGACCCTTCGGCGCTCTACGCGATCCTGACCGACGGCAAGGCGGAGCAGGCCGCCTGACCGTGACCCGTGCGGGTGTCTTGCACGCCAGACACCCGCCAAGAGACTGATATTGCTGGAATATCTGGTCGCGTTAGCCGGAGGGAAACCTTCGTTAGCGGCTGCCGGCAGCCGCCTTCCCCGGTGCGCCCGTCTCGCTGCAGACGAAGGAGCGCAGGAAGTCGCGGAACTCGTCCCGCAGCTCGGGCCGGGCCAGGCCGAAGGCGACGGTGGCCTGGAGATAGCCGGGCTGGGTGCCGCAGTCGAAGCGGCGGCCCTCGAAGCGAAAGGCCCTCACGTCCCTGCCGGCGGCGATCTCGGCGGCGATCGCGTCGGTGAGCTGGATCTCACCGCCGGCCCCCGCCTCGACGTCGTCGAGGTTGCGCAGCACCTGCGGCGTCAGGATGTAGCGGCCGATCACCGCCATGTTCGAGGGCGCGACCTCGGGCCTCGGCTTCTCCACCATGCTCCTGACCGGCATCGAGGCGGCTCCGGTCGAGGTGTCCACATCGACGATGCCGTAGGAGGAGACGCTCTCGCGCGCGACCTCCATGGTCGCGACCATGTTGCCGCCGGTCTCGGCGTGGGCCTCGATCATCTGCTGCAGGCAGGGCTTCTCGGCGTCGATCACGTCGTCGGGCAGCATGACCGCGAAGGGCTCGTCGCCGATCAGCCGGCGCGCGCACCAGACCGCGTGGCCGAGCCCGCGGCGCTCGTGCTGCCGGACGTAGGCGACGGCGCCGCTCTCCATGTCGGTCTGCTTCAGCGTGTCGAGGAGCCTGGTCTTGTTGCCCTCGCGCAGCGCCGCCTCGAGCTCGGGGGCGCTGTCGAAATAGTCCTCGAGCGCGCTCTTGCCGCGGGAGGTGATGAAGATGAACTCGCTGATCCCGGCGGCGCGCGCCTCGTCGATCGCGTACTGGATCAGCGGGCGGTCGACGAGCGGCAGGATCTCCTTCGGGACAGACTTGGTGGCAGGCAGGAAGCGCGTGCCGAACCCCGCGACCGGAAAGACCGCTTTCGTCACCCTGTTGGCCATGAAATCTCGCTCCAGATCTGGTCGCGGACCGGGGTCTCGTTTCGCGCGGCACTCTAGCCGCCGGTCTGCGAAATACAATCACGCACTCGTTCGACGGCAACCTGCCGCCAAGGTTCACCGTGCCCGGTTCACGGCAGGCCGAGCCGCGCGAGGATCGCCTCGATGCGCGGCACGTCGGTCGGGTTGTTGAGCTCCCAGAAGGCACGGCCGAGCGCCTCGACCTCGACGCAGCGGACGGGCACGCCGCTCTCCATGAAACGGAGCTGCTCGAGCCCCTCCCAGGTCTCGAGCGGGCCCATCGGCCACTCGGGATAGGGATCGAGCGCCGCCCGCCGGTAGGCATAGACGCCGACATGGTGGAAGACCGGGATCTCCTCCTCCGGGCCGAGGGCGCGGCCGGTATAGGGGATGACCTCCTTGGAGAAGTAGAGCGCCCGGCCCGCGCGGTCGAAGACGGCGGTGGTGGCGCCGACCCGGCCGTTGCGCCGGTCCTCGAGGAAGCCCGCCAGCGTTTCGGCGTCGCAGCGCAGCACCGGCGTCGCGACGAGGCTGGCCGGGTCGGCGCGCATCGCCTCGACCAGCGCCTCGACGAACCAGGGCGGGGTGAGCGGCGCGTCGCCCTGGAGGTTGACGACGATGTCGTCCGCGCCGGCGAGGTCGCGCGCCACCAGCGCGCAGCGCTCGGTGCCGTTGCGGCAGGTGTCGGGCGTCATCGCCACCTCGGCGCCGAAGCCGCGGGCGGCCTCGGCGATGCGCTCGTCGTCGGTCGCGACGATGACGTGGTCCACGCGGCCCGCGCCGGCGACCGAGCGGGCCGCCTCCCAGCTGCGGCGGATCAGGCTGCGCCGCTCGCCGGTGGCGCCGGCGAGCTCGACGAGCGGCTTGCCGGGATAGCGGGTCGAGGCGTAGCGCGCCGGGATGACGACGAGAACGGCCACCGGTCAGCCCGCGATGAGCTCGATGCCGGGTGCGCAGGCGATGAAGAAGGGGTTCTCGAAGCCGGCCTTGCCGTAGGCGAGCGGCGCGTGGTCGTCGAAGCGCACCACCTTGCCGCCGGCGCCGAGGAGCACCGCCTGGCCGGCGGCGGTGTCCCATTCCATCGTCCGCCCGAGCCGGGGATAGAGGTCGGCCTCGCCGGCGGCGACCAGGCAGAACTTGAGCGAGGAGCCGGCCGAGCGGAAGTCGCCGACCGAGTAGCGGGCGATATAGTCGTCGGTCGCCTTGTCGCGGTGCGACTTGGAGGCGACGACGACGAGCGCCGCCGGGTCGGGCCGGCCGACGCGAAGCGGGGTGAGCGCGCCGGGGGTGGCGCCGAAGGGCGCGGCTTCCTCCTGCGACCGGCCGGCGGCGTCGGTATAGAAGAGCCGGTCCTTTGCCGGGGCGTAGACCACGCCGCGGGTCGGGACGCCGTCCTCGATCAGCGCGATGTTCACGGTGAAGTCGCCGCGGCGCTGTACGAATTCCTTGGTGCCGTCGAGCGGGTCGACCAGGAAGAAGACCGGCGCCTGCACGCCGTGGCTCTCGGCCTGCTCCTCGGTCACGACCGGGATCTCGGGAAAGGCGGCGGCGAGGCCGCGCGAGATGATGCGGTCGGCGCGCTCGTCCGCCTCGGTGACCGGCGAGGCGTCGGCCTTCGAGCGGACCTCGAAGTCGGCGCCGTCATAGACCTGCATGATGGCCGCCCCGGCGTCGAGCGCGAGCTGGCGGATGGTCGGGACGATGCGGGCGTAGTCCATGGGTACTCCGTTACTCCGTGACGAACGGGTGCCGGTATGGACCGCGCCGGGCCGCTTTGCAAACCCCGAGTGGGACTTGCGCTTGACCCGAGCCGCCCTTGGGGGGACGCTCGTTCCGCGATGATCGCAGGGAGGGACAAGGATGGCCACCACCGCATCGCCGGCGACCCCGCAGCACGCCACCCCGCACGAGACCGAGCTCAACCGGGTGATGGGGCCGAAGCTCCTTCTCCTGTTCATCGTCGGCGACATCCTCGGGACCGGGGTCTATGCGCTGACCGGCACCGTCGCCGGCGAGGTGGGCGGGGCGGCCTGGGCGCCCTTCCTGGTCGCCTTCGCCGTCGCGACGATCACCGCGCTCTCCTATCTCGAGCTCGTCACCCGCTATCCGCAGGCGGCCGGCGCCGCGCTCTACACCCACCGCGCCTTCGGCGTGCACTTCCTGACCTTCCTCGTCGCCTTCACCGTGATGTGCTCGGGGATCACCTCGGCCTCGACGGCGTCGAACGCCTTCGCGGGCTTCCTCTCCGACGGCTTCGGCCTCGGCTTCGAGGCGGGCAGCGCCGGCATCCTCGCCCTGGCGCTCGGCTTCATGGTGATCGTCGCCGCGGTCAACTTCCGCGGCGTCGGCGAGAGCGTGAAGGCGAACGTGGTGCTGACCTGCGTCGAGCTCTCGGGCCTGCTGATGATCATCCTGATCGGCTTCTGGGCGATGAGCCAGGGGCGGGCCGACTTCTCCGAGGTGATGATCTTCCGCTCGTCGGAGGAGAAGGGCGCCTTCATGGCGCTGACCGCGGCCACCTCGCTCGCCTTCTTCGCGATGGTGGGGTTCGAGGACTCGGTCAACATGGCCGAGGAGTGCACCGACCCGGTGCGCGACTTCCCGCGGATGATGCTGACCGGGCTCGGCATCACCGGGCTCATCTATGTCCTCGTTTCGATCTGCGCCGTGGCGCTGGTGCCGGTCGGCGACCTGGTCGATCCCGCCAAGGGCTCGGCGCTCACCCAGGTGGTGCGGGCGGGCGCCCCGGGGCTGCCCTTCGACAGGATCTTCCCCTTCATCGGCATGTTCGCAGTGGCGAACTCGGCGCTCATCAACATGCTGATGGCGAGCCGGCTGCTCTACGGGCTGGCGCGGCAGGGGGTGCTGCCGCACGTGCTCGGGACGGTGCATCCCACCCGCCGCACGCCCTGGGTGTCGATCCTCTTCACCACGGCGATCGCCTTCGGGCTCATCTACTTCGTGGTGACGAACAGCCAGGCGCAGGCGATCAGCCTGCTCGGCGGCACGACGGCGCTGCTGCTGCTCTGCGTCTTCACCATCGTCAACATCGCGCTGCTCGTGCTGCGCAGCCAGGCGGTCGGCCACGCCCACTTCCGCGCGCCCCGCTGGGTGCCCTGGGTCGGCGCGGCGAGCTGCGCCTATCTCGCCGGGCCCTGGGCGCGCAGCGCGGCGCAGCTGCCGCAGTACCGGATCGCCGCCTGGCTGCTCGGGATCGGGGTTCTGCTCTGGGCGCTGACCTGGGCGTGGAACCACTTCATGCGCCACCGCCCCGTCGAGCTCGAGCATCCGGAGGAACTCGCCGAGCATCACGGCAGCGGGCCGACCAACTGAGCGGCGTCAGTCGACCACGCGGCAGGTGAGGTTGATCCGCCCGCCCTCGGGCAGCAGCGTCGAGCTGCCGGCGCGGATGCGGTCGATGCCGTGGTAGGCGAGGCGCGCCGGGCCACCGAAGACGACGACGTCGCCCGATTCGAGAAGGACGGTCGAGGTCGGGTCCCTGCGGCTCGGGCCGCCCATGCGGAAGAGGGCGCTGTCGCCGAGGCTGATCGAGAGAACGGGGAAGGAGAAGTCCTTCTCGTCCGCGTCGCGGTGCATGCCCATCCGCGCGGTCGCGGCGTAGTGGTTGACCAGGCAGCAGTCGGGGTCGCGCCCGGCCGGGACGAGGGCGCGCCAGACCGCGAGCACGGAGGCCGGGATCGGCGGCCAGGGGACGCCGGAGGGGTGGCGGTCGACGTAGCGGTAGCCGCTGCGGTCGGTGAACCAGCCGTAGCGCCCCGCAGAGGTCATGCGCACGCTCATCGGCCTGCCCCAGGGGGTGAGCGGGGCGAAGAAAGGCGCCGCCGCGGCGACGGCGCGGATGTCGGCGGCCATCGCCGCCTGGGCGGCGGGGTCGAGCCAGCCCTTGCGGATCTCGAAGCCGCCCATGGAGACCGTCGGCCGGATCATCGCGCATTCCCCCGGAAAAAGCCCGCCGGCGGTCCGGCCGCCTGCTTGCGAGCGAAAAACCCGGCTCCTATATAGCCTGCAACCGCTGATCCGCACGCGCCCGTGAGGATCGGATCCAGGGATGACGGGCGGGTGCCTCCTTGCCGGGCCAGCCCGTGAAATCGCCGCTTGAAAGGATCGTGCATGTCTAAAGTCATCGGTATCGACCTCGGCACCACCAACTCCTGCGTCGCCATCATGGACGGATCGCAGGCCCGCGTGATCGAGAATTCCGAGGGGGCGCGCACCACGCCCTCGATCGTCGCCTTCACCGACGACGAGCGGCTGGTCGGCCAGGCCGCCAAGCGCCAGGCGGTCACCAATTCCGAGAATACCCTCTTCGCCATCAAGCGGCTGATCGGCCGCCGCACCGACGACCCGATGGTCGCCAAGGACAAGGAGATGGTGTCCTACAAGATCGTCCCCGGGCCGAACGGCGACGCCTGGGTCGAGGTCAAGGGCGAGAAGTACTCCCCCAGCCAGATTTCCGCCTTCATCCTGCAGAAGATGAAGGAGACCGCCGAGTCCTACCTCGGCGAGAAGGTGAGCCAGGCGGTCATCACCGTTCCGGCCTACTTCAATGACGCCCAGCGGCAGGCCACCAAGGACGCCGGCAAGATCGCCGGGCTCGAGGTGCTCAGGATCATCAACGAGCCGACGGCGGCAGCGCTCGCCTACGGGCTCGACAAGTCCGGCACCAAGACGATTGCGGTCTACGACCTCGGCGGCGGCACCTTCGACATCTCGATCCTCGAGATCGACGAGGGGCTCTTCGAGGTGAAGTCCACCAACGGGGATACCTTCCTCGGCGGCGAGGATTTCGACATGCGCATCGTCCAGTACCTGGCCGACGAGTTCAAGAAGGAGTCGGGCGTCGACCTGACCAAGGACAAGATGGCGCTGCAGCGGCTGAAGGAGGCTGCGGAGAAGGCGAAGATCGAGCTTTCGAGCGCCAGCCAGACCGAGATCAACCAGCCGTTCATCTCGATGGACCCGAAGACGCACCAGCCGCTCCACCTGGTGATGAAGCTGACGCGGGCGAAGCTCGAAAGCCTGGTCGCCGACCTGATCGCCAAGACGCTGAAGCCCTGCCAGAACGCGCTGAAGGACGCCGGCGTCTCCAAGGGCGAGATCGACGAGGTCGTCCTCGTCGGCGGCATGACCCGCATGCCGAAGGTCATCGAGGAGGTGCAGAAGTTCTTCGGCAAGGAGCCGCACAAGGGCGTCAACCCGGACGAGGTCGTCGCCGTCGGCGCCGCGATCCAGGCCGGCGTGCTGCAGGGCGACGTGAAGGACGTCGTGCTGCTCGACGTGACCCCGCTCTCGCTCGGCATCGAGACGCTGGGCGGCGTCTTCACCCGGCTCATCGACCGCAACACCACGATCCCGACCAAGAAGAGCCAGATCTTCTCCACCGCCGAGGACAACCAGAACGCGGTGACGATCCGGGTCTTCCAGGGCGAGCGCGAGATGGCGGCCGACAACAAGCTGCTCGGCCAGTTCAACCTCGAGCAGATCCCGCCGGCCCCGCGCGGCATTCCGCAGATCGAGGTGACCTTCGACATTGATGCCAACGGCATCGTCTCCGTTTCCGCCAAGGACAAGGGGACGAACAAGGAGCAGAAGATCACCATCCAGGCCTCGGGCGGGCTCTCGGACGCCGACATCGAGAAGATGATCAAGGAGGCCGAGGAGAATGCCGAGGCCGACAAGCAGCGGCGCGAGCTGGTCGAGGCGCGGAACCAGGCCGAGAGCCTGATCCACGGCACCGAGAAGTCGGTGCAGGAGCATGGCGACAAGGTCGACCCGACCACGGTCGAGGCGATCGAGCTGTCGATCAAGGCGCTGAAGGAGGCGATGGAGAGCGAGGATGCGGAGAAGATCCGCGCCCGCGCCCAGGACCTGACCGAGGCGTCGATGAAGCTCGGCGAGGCGATCTACAAGGCGCAGCAGGAGGCCGAGGCCGGTGCGGCCCCGGGCGACGGCGCGACGACGGGCACCGCCTCGGACGACGACGTGGTGGACGCCGACTTCGAGGATCTCGACCAGGACAACAAGAAGTCCTGATCCGCGAGGATAGCTGGGATGGCCCCCGGATCCGGGGGCCATTTCGTCGTTTGACGGGAACGGATCCGGGATGGCGAAACGCGACTACTACGATGTGCTCGGGGTCGGACGCCAAGCGTCCGATGGCGAGATCAAGAAGGCCTTCCGCAAGAAGGCGATGGAGCACCATCCCGACCGCAACCGGCACGACCCGAAGAGCGAGGCGCGTTTCAAGGAGGTCAACGAGGCCTATGACGTCCTGAAGGACGCGCAGAAGAAGGCGGCCTACGACCGCTTCGGCCATGCCGCCTTCGAGAACGGCAACGGCGCCAGCGCCGGCGGCTTCCGCGGCGGGCCGGGGATGGACTTCGGCTCCTTCTCGGACGTCTTCGACGACCTCTTCGGCGACTTCATGAGCGGGGGCCGCGGGCGCGGGCAGCGGGCGGCGCGCGGGTCGGACCTGCGCTACAACCTCCGGCTGAAGCTCGAGGAGGCCTTCCACGGCAAGCAGGCCTCGATCACCGTGCCGTCGAGCGCGGCCTGCGAGGTCTGCCACGGCACCGGCGCCCAGGGCGGGGCCGAGCCCGCCACCTGCCCGACCTGCTCGGGGCACGGCAAGGTGCGGGCGCAGCAGGGCTTCTTCACCGTGGAGCGAACCTGCCCGACCTGCGGCGGGCGGGGGCAGATCATCAAGAACCCCTGCACGAGCTGCGCCGGCTCGGGGCGGGTGCGCAAGGACCGCACGCTCAACGTCAACATCCCGGCCGGGGTCGAGACGGGGACGCGGATCCGGCTGGCCGGCGAGGGGGAGCCGGGGGCGCGCGGCGGGCCGGCCGGCGATCTCTACATCTTCATCGAGGTCGAGGCGCATCCGATCTTCGAGCGCGACAACCAGAACCTCTACTGCCGCATCCCGGTCTCGATGACGACGGCGGCGCTCGGCGGCGAGATCGACGCGCCGACGCTCGACGGCGGCAAGATGCGGGTGAAGGTGCCGGCGGGCGTCCAGTCGGGCAAGCAGCTCCGGCTGCGCGGCAAGGGGATGCCGGCGCTGCGCGGGGCGGGCGCGGGCGATCTCTATATCGAGCTGGCCGTCGAGACCCCGGTCAACCTCAGCCACCGGCAGCGGGAGCTGCTGCGCGAGTTCGAGGAGGCCGGAGGCGACAACAGCCCGGAGACGCAGGACTTCTTCTCGCGGGTGAAGGGGTTCTGGGAAGGGATGAAGGGCTGAGCAGGCACGGGGTGGGCACGCGTGCCCACTTGGTCATATCGTTGATTTTGCTAGGAAAGTGGTCGCGCCGTTAACCACATTTCAACCAAGGTAAACGCGGGACGGCTGGCGGGACGAGCCCGGGGGACTAGATCCGGGGCATTGACCGGGAGTTTTGCGATGGGCACGGAGACGAAGGGCTACAGGGTCACCCGCAGCGAGGCGGAATGGCGGGCGCTGCTCAGCCCCGAGCAGTATGCGGTGATGCGCGGGCACGCGACGGAGCGGCCGGGGAGCTGTGCGCTCTTGCACGAGAAGCGGCCGGGGAGCTTCGCCTGCGCCGGCTGCGGCGAGACGCTCTTCGAGGGCAAGGTGAAGTTCGAGAGCGGGACCGGATGGCCGAGCTTCAACGAGCCGGTGGAGGGGACGGTCGAGACGACGGTGGACCGCAGCCTCGGGATGGTGCGGACCGAGGTGCATTGCGCCACCTGCGGCAGCCATCTCGGGCATGTCTTCCCCGACGGGCCGCCGCCGACGGGCCTGCGCTACTGCATCAACGGGGTGGCGCTGGAGTTCCGGCCGGCCTGAGGCGTCCCACGCGAAGCGGGTGATCGCTTTGCCGCTCCTGCACGGCACCGCTCGCGATGAGCACGGCCGGGGGCAACGGTGACGCTGGGGCTAGATCGCGTATCACCGGTGAAAGCGGGCGACCTCGGCGGCGAGGGCGTCGGCGAGGCAGGCGTCCCCGGCGCGGACGGCGACCGCGGTCTCGTAGCCGAAGCGGTCGCGGGCGGTCGGGACGCGCAGGAGCGCCCGGGTGCCGCGCGGGCTGGCGTTCCAGATCGCGGGCGGGATCAGCGTCTCCGAGGGGGTGCCGAACTCGGCGAGGCCGCCATGGCCCTCGACGAGGAAGAAGGCGGCGCGGCGGCAGGTGAGCGGCGTGCGCGGGCAGAAGGCCCCGCAGGTGGCGCGGAGCGGCGCCGCGAGCGGCGCGGCGGCGAGCCAGGCGTCGGTGGCGGCCTGGTCGAGCGGGCGGTCCTCGAAGCGGCGGATCTGCGGGTCGCCCGGCATCAGCGCCGCGATCTCGGCCGCCGCCCGCGCGGCGCCTTCCGGCGTCTCCGCCCATTCGCGCCAGACGAGGTGGCGGAGCTCGGCCGGGTAGCGCGGGTCGTCGGCGATGGCGGCGAAGCCGTGCTGCTGGCGCCGGGCGAGGGCCTGCAGCGTCTCGCGGGCGGCGCGCTGCTCGCCCATGCCGGCGAAGGCGAGCGCGGTCTCCGGGGCGGTGCCGGTGGCGTCGCGCTGCATCCAGAGGGCGGCGAGGGGGGTGTCGGCGGCGGCCTCGGCCATCCAGCTCCGCCCGGAGAGGCCGCCGGGGGCCCGGGTGAGGGCCAGCCGCGTCGCGCGGTCCCGTCGCAGCAGCCAGGGGCCCTGGTAGACCGCGACGCGGTCGATCAGCGCCAGCAGGATCTGCGCGGCGCGGTTGTCCCGGGCCGCGAGGGCCGCGAGCTCGGGCAGGGCGGCCGGCTCGTCGTCGGCGAGCCAGGCCGCGAGCGCGGCCCGGAAGCGGGGGTCGTCCTGGCCGGCGATCGTCGCGGCGCCGGCCGCCCCGGCGAGGCCGAGGAGGAGACAGGCGAGGAGGAGGAGCCGCGGCATCGCGCGAGCATACGCCGGGCCGGGGAGCTTGGCACTCGCGGCGGGCGGGGCTAGACGGGGGCGGTCAGCCCGGAGGCGCCCTTGGACGACACGTCCCTCTCGCCCAACGTCTCGCCGATGATGGCCCAGTACTGGGCGATCAAGGAGGAGAACCCCGACGCGCTGCTCTTCTACCGCATGGGCGACTTCTACGAGATGTTCTTCGCCGACGCCGAGGCGGCGGCGGCGGCGCTCGACATCGCGCTGACCAAGCGCGGGCAGCACCTCGGGCAGGACATCCCGATGTGCGGGGTGCCGGTGCATGCGGCGGAGGGGTATCTGCTGACGCTGATCCGCAAGGGCTTCCGGGTGGCGGTCTGCGAGCAGATGGAGGATCCGGCGGAGGCGCGCAAGCGCGGGTCGAAGTCGGTGGTTCGGCGCGAGGTGGTGCGGCTCGTCACCCCCGGCACGCTGACCGAGGAGAGCCTGCTCGAGGCGCGGCGGCACAATTTCCTCGCCGCCTGGGCCGAGGTGCGGGGCGAGGGGGCCTTCGCCTGGGTCGACATGTCGACCGGCGACCTCGTGGTGAGCGACTGCCCGCGGGCGATGCTCGGGCCGATGCTGGCGCGGGTCGCGCCGCGCGAGGTGCTGGTCAGCGAGGCCGAGGAGGCGGGGCTGCGCGAGGCGGTCGAGGAGGCGGGCGCGGTGCTGACGCCGCTGGCGCGGGCGAGCTTCGATTCGACGGCGGCCGAGGGGCGGGTGGCGGGGTGCTTCAAGGTCGCCTCGCTCGACGGGTTCGCCGCCTTCGGGCGGGCCGAGATCGGCGCGCTCGGCGCGATCGTCGACTATCTGGAGATGACGCAGCGCGGGCGGCTGCCGCTGCTCCGGCCGCCGGTGCGGGAGGCGGCGGGCGGGCAGATGCGGATCGACGCGGCGACGCGGCGCAACCTCGAGCTGACCCGCGGGGCCGGCGGCGGGCGCGAGGGCTCGCTGCTGGCGGCGATCGACCGGACGGTGACCGGCGGCGGCGCGCGGCTCCTGGAGACGCGGGTGACGGCGCCCTCGACGGACGTGCGGCTGGTCCGGGCGCGGCAGGCGGCGGTGGCGCATTTCGTCGAGGACGCCGAGGCCGGCCGGGCGGTGCGCGAGCGGCTGCGCAAGGTGCCGGACCTCGAGCGGGCGCTGTCGCGGCTGGCGCTCGGGCGCGGCGGGCCGCGCGATCTCGCCGCGGTGCGCGACGGGCTGGCCGAGGCGGGGCGGGTGCGCGAGGTTCTGGCGGGCGAGGTGCCGGAGGTGCTGGCCGAGGCGCTCACCGCGCTCGGCGGGCACGAGGCGCTCGTCGGGCTGCTCGACGCGGCGCTGGTGGCCGAGCCGCCGCTCATGGCGCGCGACGGCGGCTTCGTGGCGGAGGGGTTCGAGGCGGAGCTCGACGAGACGCGGCGGCTGCGCGACCAGGGGCGCGGCGTGATCGCCGAGCTGCAGGCGGAGTATGTGCGCCGCAGCGGGGTCGGCTCGCTGAAGGTGAAGCACAACAACGTGCTCGGCTATTTCATCGAGACGCCGGCGGGGCATGCCGAGCGGATGATGGGGCCGCCCTTGAACGAGCTCTTCGTGCACCGGCAGACGACGGCGGGGGCGGTGCGGTTCACCACGCTGGCGCTGGCCGAGCTCGAGACGCGGATCCTGAATGCCGCCGGGCGGGCGCTCGAGATCGAGAAGGCGGTCTTCGAGCGGCTGCGGGCGGCGGTGATCGCGGCGGCGGGGCCGGTCGGGGCGGCGGCGCGGGGGCTGGCCGAGATCGACGTGGCGAGCGGGCTGGCCGATCTCGCCCGGTCCGGGGACTGGGAGCGGCCGGAGATGGGCGAGGGGCGCGGGTTCCGCGTCGCCGGCGGGCGGCATCCGGTGGTGGAGCAGGCGCTGCGGCGGCAGGGCGGGGCCTTCGTCGCCAACGATGCCGATCTCGGCGAGCGGCCGCTCTGGCTGGTGACCGGGCCGAACATGGCGGGCAAGTCGACCTTCCTGCGGCAGAACGCGCTGATCGCCGTGCTGGCGCAGATGGGGGCCTTCGTGCCGGCGGCGGCGGCGGAAATCGGCGTGGTGGACGCGCTCTTCAGCCGGGTGGGCGCGGCGGACGACCTGGCGCGGGGGCGCTCGACCTTCATGGTCGAGATGGTGGAGACGGCGGCGATCCTGAACCAGGCCGGGGAGCGGGCGCTCGTCATCCTCGACGAGATCGGGCGGGGGACGGCGACCTACGACGGGCTCTCGATCGCCTGGGCGGTGCTCGAGCATCTGCACGACGTGAACCGCTGCCGGGCGCTCTTCGCCACCCACTACCACGAGCTGACGGCGCTGGCGGCGAAGCTGCCGGGCCTCCGGAACGCGACGGTGGCGGTCAGGGAGTGGCAGGGGGAGGTCGTCTTCCTGCACGAGGTGGTCGAGGGGGCGGCGGACCGCTCCTACGGGGTGCAGGTGGCGCGGCTGGCCGGGCTGCCGGCGGCGGTGGTCGAGCGGGCGCGGGTGGTGCTCGAGGCGCTGGAGAAGGGCGAGCGCGAGGGCGGGTCCAAGGCGAAGGCGCTGGTCGACGACCTGCCGCTCTTCGCGGCGGCGGCCCGGCCCGAGCCGGCGGCCGCGGCGGAATCGGCGGTGGAGGCGACGCCTACATGGCGGTGTGCGGAATCGCGCCGGCCGGGCCGGGTGCGGCGGTGGAGGCGCGGCTCCGCGAGGTGCTGCCGGACGAGCTCTCGCCGCGGGAGGCGCTGGCGCTGGTCTACGAGCTGAAGGGGCTGGCCGGCGGGTCGTGACGGGGCGTCTGGCTTCTCGCCCGTCCGGCTAGAGCGGCCCGAACGTCCCCGTCGTGCTGTCGTAGATCTCGAGGCTGCCGTTGCGGATGTCCTTCCAGAGGCCGTGCAGCTCGAGCTTGCCGGAGTGGACGGCCTCGGCGACGAAGGGGAAGGTCATGAGGTTCTCGAGGCTGACGAGGATCGCCTCGCGCTCGAGCGCGCTGATGCGCTCCTCGTAGGCGAGACCGCGGCCGGCGAGCGCCTCGAAGCCGGGCTTGAGCAGCCGCAGCCAGGTGCCGACGAAGCTCGTCGGCGTGTCGAGCTCGGGGGCGAGGCCGGCCAGCATGTCGTGGCAGCCGCGCACCCCGCCGCAGCCGTAGTGGCCCAAGACGATGAGATGCTCGATGCCGAGCGCGATCACCGCATACTCGATCGCCGCCGAGGTGCCGTGCGAGCGGCCGTCGGCCTCGTTCGGCGGAACGAGGTTGGCGATGTTGCGGAGGATGAAGAAGTCCCCCGGCGCGTTGCCGAAGATCTCCGAGATGAGCACCCGGCTGTCGCAGCAGGCGATGATCATCGCCTTGGGGTTCTGCGCATTCGTGGCGGCCTCGACGAGATGCGCCAGCTTCTCCGGGGTGCGCCGCTCCCGCCAGACGCGGTAGCGCTCGACCAGCTCCGGCGGCAGCGGCCGTGCGTGTTCCATGGCTGTCCCTTTCCCCCGCGCCGAATCGGATGGCTCAAGTTCTGGTAAACTTCCGTGCACTTCTTGACCAGCGCCGCGCCGCGGGGCCGGCGGCGTCAAGCTTCGCTTTACCCCTCGCTGCCATGGTGGCGGCGGGTGATGCGGGGGGCTGCACATGGGTGCGGAGCTATATCAGATCGCGTCGCGCGAGGAAGCGGCGCTCGACACGGCGAGGATCATGGTGCTGCGGCAGTCGCTGGGCGACCAGCGCTGCCGCGAGATCGTCTCCGAGGTCGTCTTCCATCTCGGCGACCGGCTGGGGCTGCTGGCGCAGGCGATGGCGGTGGGCGACGCCGCCGAGGCGCAGGTGCTGGCGACGCGGCTCGCCAGCCTGAGCGAGCAGGTCGGGCTGGCCGACTTCGCCCGGGTGGCGCGCGATCTCGACCACTGCCTCGCGGGCGGCGATCCGGTGGCGACGGCGGCGGTCGAGGCGCGGCTGATGCGGCTCGGCGAGGAATCGCTGTTCGAGGTGATGCTCTACGCCGATCAATCGGCCTTGTAGGCCGGTGCGGGGCGCGGATAGAGTTTCGTCCGCGCCTCCCGCCCAAGGCTCTTCTCGCATGCCTCTCGCTCCCTCGCCCGATCCGAAGGCCGTCCCGCTTCGCCTCGTCGCCGCGGACGGGCTCGACGGCTGGCTCGGCCGGCAGGATGCGGCGACGCGCGCCTGGGTCGGGGCGACCGGCTTCTCCGGCAAGATCGGCGAGGCGCTCTGCCTGCCGGCGCCGGACGGCAGCCTGCGCGCCGCGCTGGCCGGCTGGGGGACGGCGGCGACGCGGCGGCGCGGGCGATTCGCCCTGGCGGCGGCGGCGGAGAAGCTGCCCGCCGGGCGCTATGCGCTCGCCGCCGAGGGGACGGCGGTCGATGCCGAGCTCGAGACGCTCGGCTGGCTCCTCGCCGACTACCGCTTCGCGCGCTATCGCGCCGCGACGCCGTCGGCGGTCGAGCTCGTCTGCCCCGAGGGGGTGGACGCGGCGCGGCTGGAGCGGATCGCGGCGGCGGCGGCGCTGACGCAGGACCTCATCAACACCCCCGCCCGCGACATGGGCCCCGAGGCGCTCGAGGCGGCCTTCGTCGCGCTCGGCGCGCGGCATGGGGCGAAGGTCGCGGTGACGCGCGGGAGCGCGGCGCTCCGGGCCGCCAACCTGCCGATGATCGAGGCGGTGGGGGCGGCCGCAGCCGAGCCGCCGCGGCTCCTCGATCTGGTCTGGGGGCGCGAGGGCGCGCCGAAGGTGACGCTGGTCGGCAAGGGGGTCTGCTTCGACACCGGCGGGCTCGACATCAAGCCGGCTTCCTCGATGGGGCTGATGAAGAAGGACATGGGCGGGGCGGCGACGGCCATGGGGCTCGCCGACCTGGTGATGGGCTTCGGGCTCGACCTCAGGCTGCGGCTGCTGGTGCCGGCGGTCGAGAACGCGATCTCGGGCGCCGCGATGCGGCCGGGCGACATCCTGCCGAGCCGCAAGGGGCTGACGGTCGAGGTCAACAACACCGACGCCGAGGGGCGGCTGGTGCTGGCCGACGCGCTGGCGCTCGCCGACGAGGAGGCGCCGGAGCTCGTCGTCAGCCTCGCGACGCTGACCGGGGCGGCGCGGGTCGCGCTCGGGCCGGACGTGCCGCCCTTCTTCACCGACGACGACGCGCTGGCGGCCGATCTCGCCGCCGCCGCGGCGCGGGTGGCCGACCCGCTGTGGCGGCTGCCCTTCTGGGACCCCTACGAGCCGCTGATCGAGCCCGGCATCGCCGATCTCGACAACGCCCCCTCGGGCGGCATGGCGGGGGCGATCACCGCGGCGCTCTTCCTGCGCCGCTTCGTCACCGCGAGCCGGCGCTACCTGCACGTCGACATCTACGGCTGGACGCCCAAGGCGGCGCCGGCGCGCCCCAAGGGCGGGGCGTTCCAGGCGGCGCGGGCGCTCCTC
This sequence comes from uncultured Amaricoccus sp., assembly GCF_937858865.1. Lineage (GTDB taxonomy): Bacteria > Pseudomonadota > Alphaproteobacteria > Rhodobacterales > Rhodobacteraceae > Amaricoccus. The sequence continues at coordinate 25,062 of NZ_CALLYO010000030.1, forward strand.
GCCCTCATGGAGGGGCGCTATTGAGTTCCTTCGCCGCGCGCCTCCTGCCGGCGCGACCGGACCTCGCGGCGGAGGCGCTGCGCGGGAAGGTCGAGGCCGCGCGCTTCGCCGCCGGGCAGCCGATGCGGGTGACGGCATCGCTCCTCGATCTGCGGCTGACGGCCGACCCGGATGCGGAGCGGGCGACGCAGCTGCTCCACGGCGAGCGGTTCACCGTCTACGAGGCGCGGCCGGACGGGCTCGCCTGGGGGCAGGCGGCGCTCGACGGCTATGTCGGCTACGTGGCGGCGGGCGGGCTCGGCGCGCCGCAGGGCAGGGGGGTGCGGGTCTCCGCGATCTGGTCGCATGTCTACGCCGCGCCCTCGGTGCGGGCGCGGGTGGAGACGGAGCTCCCCTTCCTCGCCGAGGTGCCGGTCGCCGGCACCAGCGGCGGCTACGCGCGGCTGCGCGGCGGCGGGCACGTGCCGCGGCCGCATCTCGAGCCGGTCGCGGGCGACTGGGTGGCGCAGGCGGAGCGGTTCGTCGGCGTGCCCTATCTCTGGGGCGGGCGGAGCGCGCGCGGGCTCGACTGTTCGGCGCTGGTGCAGCTCGGGCTCCTCGCCGGCGGGCGGGAGGCGCCGCGCGATTCGGACATGCAGGAGGCGCTCCTCGGCCACGAGCTGGCGGCCGACGTGCCGCCGCGCCGCGGGGACCTGGTGTTCTGGAAGGGGCACGTCGGGATCATGCGCGACGCCGAAACGCTGCTGCATGCCAACGGCTTCCACATGGCGGTGGTCAGCGAGCCCTTCGCCGAGGCGACGGCGCGGATCGAGCGCATCGGGGGCGGCAGGGTGACGCGGCGGCGGCGGCCCTGATCGGCTCGCCTTGCGGGCGCCGGGACCGGCTACTGCACGATGCGCGGCGTGCGTCCGCGCATCAGCCGCAGGCCGATCGTCTCGGCCCGGTTGGCGAGGCAGAGGGCGAGGTCGGCGCGCACCATGAGCGCGGCCATCAGCACCGCGTCCTCGCGCGCGCCCTCGGCGGCGAGCGCCACGAAGCGGGCGAAGACGCATTCGTCGGCGCCGGCGCAGGGGCAGCCGGGGGCATGGCCGACCAGCGGCCGGCGGGAGTGGCCGGCCAGGGTGCCGACGAGCTCGTCGAAGTCCGCCGCGAGGTCGCGCCCCGCCTCGCCGTGGCGGGCGACGAGTTCGCGCGAGACCGTGCGCGGGCCGTCGGGGCCCGCGCACCAGAGGCGCAGCCAGTGGATCACCTCGCGCTCGAGCGGCGGCAGTTCGGCGAGGCGGCCGACCGGCGTGGCGCCGGGATGCCGCGGCTCGGCGCTCATTTGGTCAGGATGAGCTTGCCCTGCCGCGTGATGCGCAGGACGTAGCGCACGCCGTCGAGGCGGATCTCCGCCTCGCGGCCGCCTTCCGTCAGCGCCCGGGCGTCGTGGACGGGACGGTCGTCCGGCGCCGGGAAGGAGGCGGCGTGGACGATGGTGGGGCGGACGAGCGGCTCGCGGCGGATCGCGAACCTGTCGGTGTGACGTTCGGGCTGCATGCCATCGGCTCCGATTCTGGCTTGGGGGTTCGGATGGCTGATCCCGTTGCAGGAACCTGGCTGAGCTAATGGATGACCAATTTAGTCAGGATCGTCAATCCTGATTCATTCCCTCGGAAATGATTTTGCGGAAGCGGGTGGAGGCGCGCCGGGAAGCGGGGCCGGGCCGATGCCTGCCCGGCCCGGCGGACATCACTCCTCCTCGTCGTCCCGGTCGGCGGGCGCGAGGTTGAAGAGGCTCTCGGCGTCGGCCTTGGCCGCCTGCGGCGAGACGCGCTCCTCCTTGCGGCCGCCGAGGGTGAAGTTCTCCAGGCCGGAGATCGCCGAGGGGAGGCGTGGCTCGACCTCCATGCTGAGCGACTGTTCGGTCGAGACGAGCTTCATCCGCTCGGCGTCGCTCATCACCCCGCCCTGGGCGGCGGAGCGCCGCTCGGCCTTGGCGACGGCGGCGTCGAGCTCGACCTGCTTGCAGAGGCCGAGCGCCACCGGGTCGACCGGCGTGATGTTGGCGATGTTCCAGTGGCTGCGGTCGCGAATCGACTGGATGGTCGGCTTGGTGGTGCCGACGAGCTTGGCGATCTGGCCGTCGGAGAGCTCGGGATGGAACTTCACCAGCCAGGCGATGGCCGAGGGGCGGTCCTGGCGCTTGGAGAGCGGCGTGTAGCGCGGGCCCTTGCGCTTGGTCTCGCCCTCGGCGGCCGGGTTGTGGAACAGCTTCAGCCGGTAGTGCGGGTCGCGCTCGCCCTTCCTGATCTCCTCGGCGGTCAGCTGGCGGTTGGCGATCGGGTCGAAGCCCTTGATGCCCTGCGCCACCTCGCCGTCGGCGATGCCGTTCACCTCGAGCTCGTGCAGGCCGCAGAACTCGGCGATCTGCTGGAAGGTCAGCGTGGTGTTCTCGACCAGCCAGACCGCGGTCGCCTTCTGCATCAATGGATAGGCCATGGCGGATCCCTTTCGAACAAGCCTCTCCCGCTGCCGAAAACTCGGGTGCGCCGCGGGTTTCCGGGGGGCGCGAAGGTCGGTTTTCGCGGGGGAATTGCCCGGGTATATAGTGCGGATGGACGCGATGATAAAGTGGTTTTCGCTCGGCCTCGGCCTCGTCGCCATGTCCGCGTCGGCTGCCGAACGGCCCTTCGACTACTATCTGCTCGCGCTCACCTGGACGCCGAGCTGGTGCGCGGCGGAGGGAAACCCGGGCGAGGGCCAGTGCGATCCCCGCCGCGATCTCGGCTTCACCGTGCACGGCCTCTGGCCGCAGTACGAGGCGGGCTGGCCCGAGGACTGCGCGAGCGCGGAGGCCGATCCCTCGCGGCGCGAGACGGCGGCGATGGCCGACGTCATGGGTTCTGGCAGCCTCGCCTGGTACCAGTGGAAGAAGCACGGCCGCTGCGCCGGCCTGCCGGCGCGCGACTACTTCGGGTTGATCCGGCGGCTGCACGACGCGCTCGACCTGCCGCGGCCCGGAGAGGGGCGCGCCACCGCCGCCGGGCTGGAGGCGGCGATCCTGGCGGCGAACCCGGCGCTCTCGTCCGACGGCGTCATCGTCACCTGCCGCGGCGGCCGGATCGCCGAGGTGCGCATCTGCCTCACCCCCGAGCTCGCCCCGCGCGCCTGCGGGGCGGACGTGCTGGCCGACGCCTGCCGCAGCCGCGGGCCGCAAGAGATGCCGCCCGTCCCGTGATCCGCACACTGCACCAATGGGCGGGGCAGCTCGCGATCCGGCTGGCCGACGCCCGCCGGCCGCGGCTGAGCCTCGGGGTGCGCCTCCTCGCCCTCGACGAGGCCGGCGGGGTCTTTCTCGTGCGCCACTCCTATCTCCCCGGCCTGCACCTGCCCGGCGGCGCGGTCGACGCGGGCGAGAGCTGCCGCGAAGCGGCAGTGCGCGAGGCGGCCGAGGAGGGCGGCCTCCTGCTCGCCGCGCCGCCCGGGCTCTTCCAGGTCTACCGCAGCACCGCGGGCGGCCGGCGCGACCACGTGCTGCTCTACGTCGCCCGCGGCGCGCGGCAGCTGCGCCCGGCCCGGCCGGGCCTCGAGATCCTGAGCGCGGGCTTCCACCCGCTCGCCCGCCTGCCGGCCGACCTGACCGCCCCGACGCGCCGCCGGATCGCCGAGGTGCTGGAGGGGGAGCCGCCGAGCGAGGTCTGGTGAGGGGCGGCTATGCCGCGTCGAGGGTGAAGTCGACGCGGACGGCGTCGTAGCCGAAGCGGACCCCGGACGGGGTTTCCTCGACGATGCCGGCGTCGATCAGGCGGCGCACGTCGCCGTGGACGGCCTTCACGTCCCGGTGCAGGCGGCGCGCCACCTCGCGGATGGAGAGGGGCCCCGCGCCGGCGAGCACGCGCAGGATGTCGAGACGCTTGGGGGTGACGACCTTCCAGAGGAGCTCGACGCTGGCGAAGCTGATGAAGGCGCCCTGGGGCTCGCCGGCGAGCGCGCGGCGCATCCGGGCCGAGACATCGCCCCGCGTGGCCACCGAGAGGGTCACGATCTGTTTGCCGCCATCCATTCGTCCACCTCCCGCCAGAAATCCGCGATCAGCGTCTCCGCGTCGTCGAAGGGATAGGGGAACTCCGCCCCGTCCTGCGAATGACGGTGGTCGCCCTTGCCGGCCTCGTTGTCGTATCGCAGCACGCATCGCCGGGCCGCGACCAGCGCCAGCGAGTCCTTCAGGTCGTGCGCGCTTCCCGGCACCGGCCGCGGCACGCGCCAGACCCGAATCTCCACGAACACGTCCTCGGCGAGCACGACGCGCTCGTGCAGCAGAAGCGACGCCCTGACCACTGTTGGACCTTACGACAACGGCCGGGCAGCGTCAAGTCGGGGCCGTCAGCCCACCTCGAGGACGATCTTGCCGATGTGGGCGGAGCTCTCCATGCGGGCGTGCGCCTCGGCGGCGGCGGCGAGCGGGAAGCTGCGGTCGATGACCGGGGCGATGCGGCCGGCCTCGAGGAGCGGCCAGACCTCGCGGCGGAGGTCCTCGGCGATGCGCGCCTTGGCCTCGACCGACTGCGGGCGCAGCGTCGCGCCGGTGATGGTGAGGCGCTTCACCATCACGGCAGCGAAGTTGAGCTCGACCCTGGCGCCCTCGAGGTGGGCGATCATCACCAGGCGGCCCTCGAGGGCGAGGGCGCGGACGTCGCGCGGCAGGTAGTCGCCGCCCACCATGTCGAGGATCAGGTCGACGCCGCGGCCTTCGGTCGCTTCACGGACCGCTTCGACGAAGTCGGTCTCGCGGTAGTTGATGGCGAGCTCGGCGCCGAGCGCGCGGCAGGCCTCGGCCTTGGCCGCGGAGCCGGCGGTGGTGAAGACGCGGGCGCCGCGGGCGTGGGCGAGCTGGATGGCGGTGGTGCCGATGCCGGAGCTGCCGCCGTGGACGAGGAAGCTCTCGCCGGCGCGGAGGCCGCCGCGGCGGAAGACGTTCGACCAGACGGTGAAGAAGGTCTCGGGGAGCGCCGCCGCCTCGGTCATGCCGAGGCCCTTCGGGATCGGCAGCGCGTGGTCCTGGGGCGCGAGGGCGTATTCGGCATAGCCGCCGCCGGGCAGGAGGGCGCAGACCGGCTCGCCGACCCGCCAGCGCGAGCCGCCGGGGCCGACGGCGGCG